>NZ_VOQX01000050.1:0-37146 GCF_016643525.1 Pantoea sp. Morm
AACCGCAGCAGGTGGCGGCGGATGAACGCACCCGCGTGATCATCAGCGGGCTGGGCGGTGAGGCCAATATAGAGGACGTCGATTGCTGCTTCACTCGCCTGCGCGGGCGGGTCAAAGAGATGAAAGAAGTGGTGGATCAAACGCTGCTGTCGACCGGCGCTAACGGGGTTAATCGCGTCAGCGAGCACGATGTGCAGGTGATTTACGGGCCGCAGGTCGAGAAGATCGCCAATGAGGTGAAAAGTGCGCTCGGCGTCGCCTGATGCCGGGCGTTACCGTTAATCATGCGGGTCGCAACCGGTGGCGACCCGCCGCGTCTCCGTGCATGCATCACCCGCTATCCATCTGAGCAATCCGCCTGACAACGCAGAAATTTCTTCGCTGAGTGCGCGTTGGGGCGTGACGAGTTTTGCTACCATAACGCGATTAAAATTCGACGGCGGATAACAAAATCGACATCAAACAATTGATTTACCTGTGTAATCTGGAGCGCGAGCGCCATTTTGGCCGGGCGGCGGAGGCCAGTTTCGTCAGCCAGCCCACGCTATCGATGCGGCTTAAAAACCTTGAGCGCGAGCTGGGGCTGTCGCTGATCAATCGCAGCAACAACTTTGACGGCTTTACGCCGGAAGGGGAACGCGTGCTGACGTGGGCGCGCGAAATTGTTTCGGTGTATCAGGGACTGAAGCTGGAAGTGGAGTCGCTTAAGCACGGCGTCAACGGCACGCTGCGGCTGGGCGTAATGCCACAGTGCAGCGTGGCGCTGCCGGCGTTACTGAAAGCGGTGGAAGCGCGCTATCCACAGCTCGACTATCGCGTTTCTGCCATGAGCGCCGATCAACTGCTGGAAGCGCTTAACAGCCACACCGTGGACGGCGGTATCGGCTTTTTTGAGCTAACGTCACTGCGGGAACTGCATTTCCAGACCGCGCTGCTCAACGATCGCGGCGTCGAAGCGATTTTCCATCCCGATCATTTCCCGGCGCTGCTGCAGCATGAGCGGCTGTCGCTGCACACGCTGGCGAGCCAGCCGCTGTGCCTGGCCGAGCCCACGCGCTATTTTCGGCGTTACCTCGACGGACAGCTGCGTGAAACCGGCGTGCTGCCGCGGGTGATTGTGGAAAGCGCCTCGGTGATGCAGCTGATTCAGAGTGCGCAGGTTGGCCTGGGCGTCATGGTGTCGCCCTGTGGCCATCTGCTACCGGAAATGCTGCACCATCTGGCGCGCCGGCCAATTGATATCGCGCCGATGGGACGTCAGGCGGCGCTGGTGATTGCCGAGCCGGGCAGGGCGTCGCCGCTGTCACAGCACTTCTTTGACGAAGCACGCCGCCACCTGGCGGATTAGCGCGCTTCGCCCAGCGCCATCAGCAGTCGATCCTGCCAGCTGGCAAATGCCACCGCCTGCATCAGCGTGAACAGGCGCTCGCTGCCCCAGCCCGCGTTTAACAGCGGCTGCAGATGGGCAGCACTGAAGCGCTCCGGCAGCCGGGTAAGCTGGGCGCTTAGCGCGATTACCTGCTGCGTCAGGCTGTCATCGCTGGCCTGATCCACATCGTGCAGCAGACGCGTGCGCCAGCCGTTCGCCAGCTGCGCGAACTGGCGTCGGCAGCCCAGTACGCGCGCGCTGACTGCCTGCGCCAGTTGTTCTTCTTCCCCAGCATAAGCCTCAAGCCGCTGACGCAGCGTCGCCCAGCCATACAGCGCCTGGGCATCGTGCACCAGCAGCCAGACAGCGTCGTCGAGTCCGGCCATACCCTGACAAAAGGTCACCGCCGCCAGCTGGTCAGCGCTGGCATAGCGCAGCTCAACCGGCTTGATGGCATGCTGCCAGGCAGCAGCCTGACTGAACAGCGCCGCATCGGCGTCGGCTGGCGGCGTGACGCCAGGGATCCAGCGCACCGGCAAGCCCATCATCGCCTGAAGCGCGGCGACCACACGCGCCTGATAGCTGACGTAGCCTACTAGCTGGTTGAGCGTAACGATATCGGGTTCAGTCAGGCCTACCGCATCCAGCGCGCTGATGCTGCTGGCGGTAATCAGCTCCGGCTGCATCGCCAGCTGGCGCGCATACTGCGTGATTTGCGTCAGGCGATTATTGCTTTCGCGCGAAGAATCCGGTCCCGGCAGTGGATTAAGCCGCGCCGAGTAGTGATTGCACAGCCGCTGCACGCCAGCCACCTGCGCCACCGTGAGTGCGGTGCTGAGACGATCGTACAGCGTTAGTGTATGGGTCAGCGAGGTGCTGACCGCATCGGGCAGCAGGGTATGGCTCAGGTCACGTGCCGCCTGTAGCACTGGCTGAAAGTGCTGCAGCAGCGGCTGCAGGGCGCTGGCTTCCTGCTGCAGGCCGAGCAGAAAACGGTCATCAATATGAGCGGCTTCGGGAACCAGGGGAGCAGTAGCGGACGTATGCGGGCGAGTCTGGCTTTCATAAAACCAGTGGTCATGGCCGGGAGAACGGCGGTGTTCCATGGTCATTCCTTTCGCAAAAAACGGACTGAGTGCACAACGGGCAAATCTGAAAAGCGCATCGCCACTCAAGGGCTAGCTTATCGTCGCTGAACGGCTGTCCACGGCAAAAGAATGATGGGGAATAATTAATAGCGTGCGGCTATAAGGGGGGAGAGAAAATAAAAAGGGCGAGCACCTGGCTCGCCCGCAGAACTTATTTCAGTTCCAGCTCGTTCATTGCGGCAATGCTGAAGCCGCCATCGACGTGCACCACTTCACCGGTGATACCACCCGCCAGGTCTGAGCACAGGAAGGCCGCCGAATTACCCACGTCCTCGATGGTAACGGTACGACGAATCGGGGTTACCGCTTCGCAGTGTGCCAGCATCTTACGGAAATCTTTGATGCCTGATGCGGCCAGGGTACGGATTGGACCGGCAGACACGGCGTTAACACGCACGCCTTCCGGACCCATCGCGTTCGCCATGTAACGCACGTTGGCTTCCAGCGAAGCTTTCGCCAGACCCATCACGTTGTAGTTCGGGATAGCGCGCTCTGCACCCAGGTAAGAGAGGGTCAGCAGTGCTGCGTTCGGGTTCAGCATCGCGCGGCACTCTTTGGCCATCGCCACAAAGCTGTAGGCGCTGATGTCGTGCGCGATTTTGAAGCCTTCACGGGTAACGGCGTTCACGTAGTCGCCATCCAGCTGGTCGCCCGGGGCGAAGCCGATGGAGTGAACAAAGCCGTCAAATTTCGGCCAGGTTTTTGCCAGTTCAGTGAACAGGGCAGTGATGCTCTCGTCTTCTGCCACATCGCACGGCAGAACAATGTCTGAACCCAGTTCTTTAGCGAACTCTTCCACGCGACCTTTCAGTTTGTCGTTCTGGTAGGTGAAAGCCAGTTCTGCGCCCTGTTTGTGCATCGCCTGCGCAATACCGTAGGCGATGGAAAGTTTACTGGCAACGCCAGTAATCAGAATGCGCTTACCGGAAAGAAAACCCATAGCTGTAATCCTTATGGTCATTGTTGTTGGCGGTCGCGATGATTAAAAATTGTGCGACCGACGTTAATCGACGTGCGGATTCTAGCACGTCTGTATCAAATGGGGTAAATCGCACCGCGTTTTCCGCTACGGCTGTAGCACTCAACGCTCGCGCCGCCACGCCTCGGCGGTTAACGCTTCGCCAAAATGGCTGGCAATCAGCCGTTTGGTTAAGTCGTGCAGCGGCGAGGCCAGCACGTCAGCGGTGCCGCCGCGCTCCACCACTTCGCCCTGATGCATCACCAGCACCTGATCGCTGATGTGCTTCATCATGCCAAGATGCTGAGTAACATAAATATAGGCGATGCCGTGTTTCTCCTGCAGCTCCAGCATCAGGTTCACCAGCTGCGAACGCATGGTCATATCCAGCGAGGCGAGGGCTTCATCGGCGACAATCACCTTCGGCTGCAGAATCAGCGCGCGCGCCAGCGCCAGACGCTGCTTCTGGCCGGGGGCCAGCATGTGCGGATAGTAGCCGGCGTGGTCGCGCAGCAGACCGACCTGACGCAGCGTGGCAATGATGCGCTTTTCGCGTGCTTCATCATCAAGATCGGTATTCAGCCGCAGCGGAAAATCGAGGATCTGGCTGACGCGCTGGCGCGGATTGAGCGACGTCGACGGATCCTGAAAAATCATGCGAATCCGCTGGCTGCGGTAGCCGTAATCGCCATAAGAGAGCGGGTGATCGTCGATCAGCATCTCGCCTTCGCTTGGCGCCACCATGCCGCTCAGCATCTTCGCCAGCGTGGATTTGCCCGAACCGTTCTCGCCGATAATGGCCAGCGTCTGCTTTTCGCGCAGGGTAAAACTGACGTTTTTCACCGCTTCAACATGCTGGCGCCGGAACAGCCCGGTGCGGTAGCGGTAGGTTTTGCTCAGGTTACGCACTTCCAGCAGGGTTTCCATTATTGGCTCTCCATATTCAGCGGGAAGTGACAGGCATAAAGATGCGCTTTAGTGCCGCTCAGGCGCGGCGTTTCGATGCATTTACGCTGCGCGTAAGGGCAGCGCGGACCGAGACGGCAGCCAATCGGCAGATGTTCCAGCGACGGTATCGCGCCGGACAGCGTATTCAGGCGGCTTTTATGCGGCAGCGCGCGGCCAAAGTCGGGCATGGCGCGGATCAGCGCCTGCGTATACGGATGGTGCGGCGTTTCCATCAGATCGTCACTCTGCGCGGTTTCCACCGTTTGTCCGCAGTACATCACGTTGATGCGGTCCGCCCACTGACTCATGGTGCGCAGGTCATGGCTGATCAGCAAAATCGTGGTGTTGTTATTCTGATTGAGGCGGCTCAGCAGACGGAAAATCTGTGCCTGGGTGGTGGGCTCCATGGCATTGGTCGGCTCATCGGCAATCAACAGGCGCGGCTGATTGGCCAGCGCGATGGCGATCATCACCTTCTGACATTCGCCCTCGGTCAGCTCATACGGGAAGCTGCGCATAATGTCTTTGTGATCTTTAATGCCGACGCGGTGCAGCAGCTCAATGGCGCGCTCTTTGCGCCAGAACCACAGGCGCTGATACCAGCGGCCTTTAAAGGTCCAGCGTGGAATGGCCTGCATCAGCTGGCGGCCGACACTTTCAGAAGGATCGAGACAGGATTGCGGCTCCTGAAAAATCATCGACACGTTATGGCCAACGATGCGCCGCCGTTCGCGCGGCGACAGGCGCAGCAGATCGATATCATCGAACACCATGCGATCGGCGGTGACACGCCAGTTATCTTTGGTCACGCCGCAGATGGCTTTCGCCACCAGACTTTTCCCCGAGCCGGATTCGCCCACCAGGCCACGCACTTCGCCCTCGTTTAGCGTCAGATTGATGCGATCGACCGCTTTCACCGGACCTTCAGCGGTCATGAATTCAATGGTCAGATTTCGGATGTCCAGTAACGGCATTATTCCACTCCCGCAGCGACGGCGCGACGGATGCCATCGCCGAGCAGGTTAACAATCAATACGCTTACCATCAGCGCGGCACCCGGCAGCATTACCGTCCACGGCGCCACGTAAATCAGCTCCAGCGCGTCACCCAGCATCGCACCCCATTCGGGCGAGGGCAGCTGCGCGCCAAGGTCAAGAAAGCCGAGCGCGGCGATGTCGAGGATCGCCATCGACAGCGAGCGGGTAAATTCACTGACCAGCAGCGGCAGAACGTTTGGCAGCACCGCATTCCACAGAATATTCAGGTTGCGCGCGCCATCCAGCCGCAGCGCCACCACATACTCTTTTTCCATCTCGTCATGCACCGCCGTGTAGATTTCGCGCACCAGACGCGGGATCAGCGCCAGCAGTACCGCCAGCATTGCATGCTCCAGTCGCGGGCCAAGAAAGGCCACCACGATAATCGCCAGCAGCAGAGAGGGAATCGACAGCAGCGTATCCAGCACGTGATTCATCACCGCCGAGCGCAAACCGTGGGTAATCCCCGCCAGCACGCCCAGCAGCAGCGCGCAGATTGCTGCCAGCACCGTTACCAGCAGCGCAGAGCCAACCGTCGGCGCCACGCCGCTCAGTAAACGGCTTAGCACATCGCGCCCGAGATCGTCAGTGCCGAGAAAGAAGGAGACATCGCCGTAGCGCGACCACGACGGCGGCAACAGCTGATAGCCGAGAAACTGCTGGTCGATACCGTAAGGCGACAGCAGCCCGCCGAACAGGCAGAGAAACAGCAGGATGCCGAAGCCGTACAGGCCAATCATGGCGCTGGTATCGCGATAAAAGCGCTGCCAGCTGAGGCGAAACGCACTCGGCAGCCGCTTCTCGGCGTAGATGTTATCTGAGGGCATACCACTCCTTGTGTTTCAGCGGATTGAGCGCCGCACCGATAATATCCGACAGTACGTTGACCAGAATCACCAGCCCGCCAACCACCATCACGCCTGCGGAGATCGCCGCGTAATCCTGCTGACGGATGGCGTTAATCAGCCAGCGCCCCAGTCCGGGCCAGTTGAACACCACTTCGGTGATCATCGCCAGCGTCAGCATGGTGGAGAATTGCAGGCCAAGACGCGGGATCACCGGCGGCAGTGCGTTGTGCAACACGTGACGGCGAATCACGGTGAAGCGCGACAAGCCGCGCGTTGCCGCTGCCTTGACATAATTTTTATCCATCACGTCGCTGGTGCTGGTGCGCAGCAGGCGAATCACTTCAGTGGTCGGTGCCACGGCCAGCACGATCACCGGCAGAATCAGATGCGTCAGCGCGCTGACGAGCATCTCGTGCCGCCACGGTGAAGGGCTAAGCCAGGCGTCAATCAGGGCAAAACCAGTAATGTTCTGCACCGGATAGAGCAGGTCGAAACGGCCGGAAACCGGCAGCCAGCCGAGCGTCAGCGAAAACAGCAGGGTAAACAGCAGCGCCAGCCAGAACACTGGCATTGAGAAGCCGAGCAGCGCCAGCGCGCTGATGGCTTTATCCTGCCATTTATTGCGCATTACGCCAGCGCAGATGCCGAGCGGAATACCGACCAGCAGCGCCAGCATAAACGCCAGCACGCACAGTTCCAGCGTGGCGGGAAACACCTCGCGCAGCTGTATATCAATTGCCTGACCGTTAGTACTGGAAACGCCGAAATCAAACTGCAGCAGCCCTTTAAACCAGAACCACCAGGCATCGAACAGCGAGGCGCCTTCCAGCGGCGCGTTGGGCGTGAAATAGCTCAGGCTGAAACTCACCAGCGAGAGTAAGAACAGGGTGATGATCAACAACAGCAGGCGACGCAACAGATAGATGATCATGCTTACTCCTCGCCGTGCTCATCGCGGTAAACCCCGGCGAACGAGGCATTACCGAAGGGACTCAGCACCAGACCTTTAATATCGTGCCGGTAAGCCTGAAGGCGCAGCGACGACGCCAGCGGCAGCACCGGCAGCGCCTGCGCCAGCATCTGCTGGGCGCGATCGTAGCTGTCGATACGCGCCGACAACTGCTGCGACAGCAGCGCGCGCTGCAGCGCCTCATCAAACGCGGGCGAACACCAGTGCGCGTAATTGGTCTGCGAACGAATTGCCGCGCAGCTCAGCAACGGGCGGAAGAAACTGTCCGGATCGTTACTGTCGGTGGCCCAGCCGGTCAGGGTTAAATCGTGATTCATGGCCATCAGCTGTGCTTCCTGAAAACGTCCCTCGACCGGCGCGATGGTGACGCGCACGCCCACCTGCGCCAGATCCGCCTGCAACAGCTCGGCGGTTTTGAGCGGGCTGGGGTTCCACGACATCGAGGTGGTCGGCACCACCAGGCGCAGATGCAAATCCTCAATGCCCAGCGCTTTTAATGCCTCACGCGCTTTTGCCGGATTGTATTCCGTCACGCGCGCATCATTATCGTAGGCCCACGAGGCGCGCGGCAGAATCGAGGCTGCGGTTTCCGCCGTGCCGTAATAAATCGACTCCATCAGCCGCTCGTTATTGATCGCCAGCGCCAGCGCGTGGCGCACTTCCGGACGGTCGAGCGGCGGTTTGCGGGTGTTAAACGCCAGATAGGCGATGTTCATGCCCGGACGCAGCGTCATGCGCAGGCGCGGATCGTCGCGCAGAATCGACAGCTGGCTGGCGGCCGGGTAGGCCAGTACGTCACACTCGCCGGTCAGCAATTTCGACAGGCGACCAGTGCCGCCCACGCCGAGGTCGATCACCACCTGTTGCAGACGCGGTACGCCTTTCCAGTAGTGCGGATTGCGCGCCAGACGCAGATATTGCCCGGTGCGGTACTCACTCAGCTGGAACGGGCCGGTGCCCACCGGCTGGCGATCCAGCTGTTCCTGCTGGCCTGCCGCGCTCAGCTGGCTGGCGTACTCCTGTGACAGCACCGGCGCGTAGTGGGTGGCGATATGCCACAGGAACGAAGCGTCCGGGCTGTTGAGGCGGATCTCCACCGTGTCGTTATCCAGCTTCTTCACGCTCTGCACCGAGTCGGCAAACTGCAGGCTGTCGAAGTAGGGATAACTGCCGCCGTTGACGTTATGCCACGGATGCTGGCGATCAAACATGCGGGCAAAGCTAAAGACCACATCGTCGGCGTTCATTTTGCGCGTCGGCGTAAACCAGTTGGTGTGCTGGAACGAAACATCTTTGCGTAAGTGGAAGCGGTAAGTCGCGCCGTTATCGCGCACTTCCCAGCTCTGCGCCAGATCGGGGATCAGACGATAGGTATAAGGGTCGACGTCGAGCAGGCGGTCATACAACTGTGCCGCCAGCGTATCGACCACCAGCCCGCTGCTGACCATCTGCGGGTTGAAGGTGTTAACCGTGCCGTTCACGCAATAGACAAAGCCGCTGTGGCGGATAGAGTCCGCGGGCGCGGCGAGCGCAGAGGCACTCAGGACGCTGAGACCAAGCAGCAGCGCGGGGAATAATTTTGGCATAGAACTCAACGATTCTCGGGCAATAGCGAGAGTGTATCGCAAAGCACGCGCACTCCCCAAATCCGCCGCGCATCTGCGCTTTTTTTACCCAGCGGGCGACGGGGGTAAGCACAACCTTAGTGTGGAAATGAGAAAAATTCTCAATTAGAGCTTTACAGGTGATAATAGGAATGATTATTATTCTTCTGCGCTTCGACGGTGGCTCTACCGAAGAAGAGCACGACATTGCTCACATTGCTTCCAGTATTACGTTGCCCGCACCTCGTGTTGCGGGCTTTTTTTTGTGCTGGCCAGACTGAACACACGCTTTGTGCGCCGGTATTTGGCGAACCTGCGCGACACGCGTAGCATAACGCCATGAATTCCCGGGCGGATAACCCAATGTTAATCAAAACCTTTGATGGTCATAATGACCTGTTGCTCAACCTGTGGTTGCATCATCGCGACGATCCAGCCGCCGCCTTCTTTACCGGTATCGAAAAAGGACACCTCGATTTTCCGCGCATGCAGCAGGGCGGCTTTGCCGGCGGATTGTTTGCGCTGTTTGTGCCACCGCAGCGCTACGTCAGCGAAAAGGCGCCGCAGCTGGCCAGTGAAGCCTGGCAGCCGCTGGAGATCCTGTGGCAGCAGCTGGAGATTCTGAAAACGCTGGTTGCCCGTTCTGACGGCCGGGCGCGCCTCTGCCTCAGCACCGCCGATATCGCCGCCTGCCGGCGCGATGGCATACTGGCAATGGTGGCGCACATTGAGGGCGCGGACGGTTTTGACGGCGACGGCGCCGATCTTGCCGCCTTCTGGCAGGCGGGCGTGCGTAGCATCGGTCCGTTCTGGAATCTGGAAAATCGCTTTGGCGCTGGCGTCACCGGCGCATTTCCCGGTTCGCCGGATAGCGGTCCGGGGCTGACTGCCGACGGCGAGCGTCTAATCGCGCTGGCGAATCAGCAGCGCATGATGATCGACGTGTCGCACATGAATGAAAAAGCGTTCTGGGACACGGCCCGGCTCTCATCCGCGCCGCTGGTCGCCAGTCACTCGAATGCGCACGCGCTGTGCGCGCAGCCGCGCAACCTTACCGACGACCAACTGCGGGCGATTCGCGATAGCGGTGGCGTGGTCGGCATTAATTTCGGCAACGCCTTTCTGCGCGCCGACGGTAAGCGCGACGATGATGGCGGCTTGATCGAAATTGTTAAACACTGTGAGCATCTGATGACTATTATGGGAAGCGATCACGTCGCGCTGGGGTCGGATTTTGACGGCATCAGCGTGCCCGCAGAGCTTAAAGATGTCACCGGTTTGCCGCGGCTGTATGCGCTGATGCGCAGTCTCAACTATGATCAGGCATTGCTGGAACAACTTGCCTGGGGCAACTGGCAGCGGGTATTGCACCAAATCTGGCAGGCCTAAGTGTATTTCCTTACGCAATCAGGGTTGATCTGCTCGCTACATTGGCGCAACATCGCCCCGCGTTATCCATTGCTGGCGGAAGCCTTGTTTCTGCCGCAATGTTTTTAGCAGAGCCTGCTCTGCGTTTTAAGACTATGAGGAAGAATATTATGTGGAAAAAACCTGAGTTTGTTGACCTGCGTCTGGGCCTGGAAGTAACGCTGTACATCTCCAACCGTTAAGACGTCCTGCCCGCCGTTCGTGCGGGCATTTTCTTTTCCTGCTTCGGTCCTTCACATGTTTATTAAAGTCCTCGGTTCGGCGGCTGGCGGTGGCTTTCCGCAGTGGAACTGTAACTGCGCCAACTGCAGCGGGCTGCGTAACGGCACGCTCCAGGCGCAGGCGCGCACCCAATCCTCAATCATTGTCAGCGATAACGGTACCGACTGGGTGCTGTGCAACGCTTCGCCGGACATCAGCCAGCAAATCGCCCGCACACCGGAACTGGTGAAACACGGCGAGCTGCGCGGAACGGCGATTGGCAGCATTATTTTGACCGACAGCCAGATCGACCACACCACCGGTCTGCTGAGCCTGCGTGAGGGCTGCCCGCATCAGGTATGGTGCACGCCGGAAGTGCATGCCGACCTCACCAGCGGCTTCCCGATTTTTACGATGCTGCAGCACTGGAACGGCGGCCTGCAGCATCGCGCGCTCACGCCGCTTGAGCCGTTTCGCGTTGGCGTCTGCGCCAGCCTGCAATTCACCGCCATTCCGATTCTCAGCAATGCGCCACCGTATTCGCCGTATCGCGATCGTCCGCTGCCGGGACATAACGTGGCGCTGTTTATCGAAAACACCGCCAGCGGGCAGACGCTGCTGTATGCGCCAGGCCTCGGCGAACCGGATGCGGTGATTATGCCTTGGCTGCAAAAAGCCGACTGCCTGCTGATCGACGGCACCGTGTGGCAGGATGATGAGCTGCTGACCACGGGCGTCGGCAAAAATACCGGCAAAGCCATGGGCCATCTGGCGCTGGCGGAAGAGCAGGGGCTGATGGCGCTGCTGGCCGCGCTGCCGGCCAGACGCAAAATTCTGATTCACATTAACAACACCAATCCGATCCTCAACGAGCATTCGCCGCAGCGCCAGTTCCTGACGCAGCAGGGCATTGAAGTGAGCTGGGACGGCATGGCGATTCATTTGCAGGAGTCCGCATCGTGATCATTACCGAGGCGTTGTCACCCGAAGCCTTTGAACAGGCGCTGCGTGCCAAAGGCGCGTATTACCATATTCATCATCCTTACCATATCGCGATGCACAACGGTGCCGCGACGCGCGAGCAGATTCAGGGCTGGGTGGCGAACCGTTTTTACTATCAGACCAATATTCCGCTGAAAGATGCGGCGATCATGGCCAACTGTCCGGATCCGGCAACGCGCCGTAAATGGGTACAGCGTATCCTCGATCACGACGGCCGTAACGGTGAGGAAGGCGGCATTGAAGCCTGGCTGCAGCTGGGAGAAGCGGTCGGTCTCGACCGCAAAGTCTTGCTGTCAGAGAAGCTGGTGTTGCCGGGCGTACGGTTTGCCGTTGATGCCTATGTCAACTTTGCGCGTCGCGCCAACTGGCAGGAAGCAGCGTGCAGCTCGCTCACCGAGCTGTTTGCCCCGCAGATTCATCAGTCGCGCCTCGACAGCTGGCCGCAGCACTATCCGTGGATCAAAGAGGAAGGCTATTTCTACTTCCGCAGCCGCCTGAGCCAGGCGAACCGCGATGTCGAACATGGCCTGGCGCTGGCGCTGGAAGTCTTTACCAGCGCTGAGCAGCAGAACCGTATGCTGGAGATCCTGCAGTTTAAACTCGACATTCTCTGGACCATGCTGGATGCCATGACCATGGCATACGCGCTGCAGCGTCCGCCGTACCACACGGTGACCGATCAGGTCGCCTGGCACAGTACAAGACTGGTGTAATCACATGAAAGAGACTCTGATTCCGGCGTTTCGCCGCGGCTATCGTCTGCAGTGGGAAGCCGCGCAGGACAGCCACGTGGTGCTTTACCCGGAAGGGATGGCGAAGCTGAATGAAACCGCTGCCGCCATTCTGGAACTGGTGACCGGCAAGCAGGATGTGGCGACCATTATCGCCACGCTCAATGCGCGTTTTCCGGAGGCGGGCGGCGTCGATGATGACGTCAAAGACTTCCTCCAATCGGCCATTGAACAGAAGTGGATCCAGTGTCGTGAACCCGAATAAACCTGGCGTGAATGCGCCGCTGTGGCTGCTTGCGGAGCTGACTTATCGCTGCCCGCTGCAGTGCCCTTACTGCTCGAACCCGCTGGATTTTTCGCAGCAGGAACAAGAGCTGAGCACCGAACAGTGGATCGAGGTGTTCCGTCAGGCTCGCGCCATGGGCAGCGTGCAGCTGGGCTTTTCCGGTGGTGAACCGCTGACGCGCAAAGATCTGCCGGAGCTGATTCGCGCCGCGCGCGATCTGGGCTTTTACACCAACCTGATCACCTCCGGCATTGGCCTGACGGAGAAAAAGCTCGACGCCTTCGCCGACGCCGGGCTGGATCACATCCAGATCAGTTTCCAGGCGAGTGATGAAACGCTGAACGCCGCGCTGGCCGGTTCGCAGAAGGCGTTTCAGCAGAAGCTGGCGATGGCAAAAGCGGTGAAAAAGCACGGCTACCCGATGGTGCTGAACTTCGTGCTGCACCGCCATAACATCGACCAGATCGATAAAATCATCGATCTGTGTATCGAGCTGGAGGCGGACGATGTCGAACTGGCCACCTGTCAGTTCTACGGTTGGGCGCATCTTAACCGTCAGGGATTACTGCCAACGCGCGAGCAGATTGCCCGCGCCGAAGCGGTGGTTGCGCGCTACCGTGAGCGCATGGGCAGCAGCGGCAATCTCACCAATCTGTTGTTCGTCACGCCGGATTACTACGAAGAGCGGCCCAAACCCTGTATGGGCGGTTGGGGATCGATATTTCTCAGCGTGACGCCGGAAGGTACGGCGTTACCCTGTCACAGCGCTCGCCAGCTGCCGGTGCAGTTCCCCTCAGTGCTGGAGCAGAGCCTGGAGGATATCTGGTACAACTCGTTTGGCTTCAATCGCTATCGCGGCTTCGACTGGATGCCAGAACCGTGCCGCTCATGCGATGAGAAAGAGAAAGATTTCGGCGGTTGCCGCTGCCAGGCATACATGCTGACCGGCGATGCCGATAACACCGACCCGGTGTGCAGCAAGTCGCCGCATCACGGAAAAATTCTTGAGGCACGCCGCGAAGCCAGCTGCAGCGATATCAAAATCGCCCAGCTGCAGTTCCGCAACCGCAGCAATTCTGAGCTGATTTTCAAACAGCGGGTCACCTGATGTGCGAACGCAGCCTGATGCTGGCCAACGGTCTGCGCTGTCATCTGTCGCACCAGCCCGACGCGCGGGAAAGCGCGGCGCTGGTGCGCGTCGGCGCAGGCAGCCTGCACGAACCCGATCGCTGGCCCGGCCTGGCGCATCTGCTGGAACATCTGCTGTTTTGCGGCAGCGCGGGCTTTACCGGCGATGAGCGCCTGATGCCGTGGCTGCAGCAGCAGGGTGGTCAGGTGAATGCCACCACGCAACTCAGCCGCAGTGCCTGGTTCTTCCAGCTGCCGGCGCTGGCGCTGGCGGCGGGCGTGGCAAGGCTGGCAGATATGCTGGCTGCGCCCTTGCTGACCGGTACGGCGATTACGCAGGAAGCGGCGGTCATTGAGGCAGAATATCAGCTGCTGCGGCATCATGCCGAGACGCTGAGTGAAGCAGCGCTGCTCGACGCGGCCGGTGGCGCACTGCGCCGCTTTCGCGTCGGGAGTGCAGCGTGTTTTAGTGACAACGTAACGGAGCTGCAGCAGGCGCTGCGGCTGTTTCATCAGCAGCATTTTGTCGCCGCCAACCAGCAGCTGTGGCTGAGCGGACCGCAATCGCTGGATGAATTACAGCAGCTGGCCGAGGCGTTTGCTGTTCGCCAGCCAGGCGGTGCGGCGTACTCCTTATTGCCAGCCATTTCCTTGCCGGAGCCAGTTGAAACGGTCATCCAGCTTCCCGATGAAGAGTCATTCTGGCTTAGCCTGTTTATCACCGGCGAAGAGAACGCTTTGCGTGACAATGTCACATTGCTGGAGGCTTTCTGGCAGGATGAAGCCCCTGGCAGCCTGATGGCGCAGCTGCGCAGCGAGCAATTGTGCGCATCGCTGCAGTGTGAATGGCTGTGGCAGAATGCCGATCATAGCTGGCTGGCGTTGCGCTTCAGTGCACCAGCGCTGTCAGCGTCGGCGGCAAGACGCATTGAACAGCTCTTCTGGCAGCATCTGCGTGCGGTGCGCGCCGCCACGCCAGCGCAACATCGCCACTATTTGCAACTGGCACAGCAGGATTTCGCTGCGCTGTCGCCGCTGACGCAGCTGCGCGGACGGGCGCTGGGATCGGCGCCGTCAGCTGACGTTCCCGCAGATTTCACCGGTTTCATCGTCGCGCTGCCACAGGCCTCTTGCACGCGGCTGCTGACGCAGCGACAGCTGTCCGCCGTGCCTTATACCACGCAGGGATTCTGCCTGCAGCGCGCACCATGGCTACAGACCGCGGCTGGCCCGGTTGCGCCGGTTAACTGGTCATTTTATTCGTGCGCTGACGTCCTGCATTTGCCGGAACTCCCGGTAAATTGCGCGCCGTTGCTGCGCGCAAATCCGGTGCAGCCGTGGGAAACGCTGCTGGTGCGCCCGGCGTTTTATCACACCCTGAGTGACGAGGCGGCCCTAAGCTGGCAGCAGCAGCTGCGCCCACGGCTGGCTGCGCTGCGCCATGCCGGTGGCAGCGGACGCTGGCAACAGCAGCAGGGCGTCTGGCAACTGGTGATTGATCTGCCTGACAATGCAAAGCCCGCGCTGCAACAGCTGCCTGGCGTGCTGGCGGCGCTGAATGCGCCGGTGCAGCCGCAACCGCACCGTGCTGCACAAAGTATTGTGATTCGTCAGTTGCTGGAAGCACTACCGCAGCAGCTGCTGGCCCCGGCTGCGCATCCTGCATGGCAGGCCGCCTGGTGCGGCCACAGCGAAAGCGTCAGTCAGCACGCCGCGCACGGGCTGAGCGAGGTGGTTCAGACGCAGCCTGCGCCGGCGTGCGCGGCGGCGCTGCAGCACGGCGTCAGCGCGCTGCGCTGTGCGGCGAACGATCAGGCCTTGTTGCTGTTTATTCCGCTGCCCGCTGCCGATGATGCCAGCCTCGCGGCGCTGCGTGCGCTGGCGCTGATGTTTGAACCACGCTTCTTTCAGCGCCTGCGGGTTGAGCAACAGATTGGCTATGTGGTGTCAGCGCGCTACCAGCGCGTGGCGGATGTGGATGGACTGCAGCTGGCGCTGCAATCACCGTCCATTGGCTGGCGCACGCTGCTGCAACACTGCAAAGCGTTTTTGCGCGACATGGTGAGTGAACTCGCCGCCATCAACGATGAAACGCTGCAGAGCTGGCAGGCGACGCTACTGGCGCAGTGCCAGCCATACCAGAACGCCGACGCCGCCAGTGAGGCACTGCGAAAACAGCAGGGACTGCCGGTGCTTACGCCAGAAGCGGTCGCCGCGCTCACGTTACCCCAGCTGCAGCGGGTGCATCAGCGCCTGCTGCGCGAACGCCGCCGCTGGCGCTTGCTGATTAATCAACGTAAATAATTTCTCCCTCTCTGCAGTCAGCACGATCCCGCTGGCATAAAGACAAAAGTTTACACAGCAGGGGTTGGTGTTTCTGCTGCTTTTGCATAAACTGGCCGCACTTTTCTCTGAGGCTGTGGCATGACGATATCGCCCCAACGCGCAAAATGGATTCTGGCACTGGTTTGTCTGGTGCTGGCATTTTGTCTCGTCCAGCGCAGCTTCAATCTCCCGACTCAGCCTGTCGTTAGCATTACTGTTCACAGCGCCGCCGTTGATGACGGTGCCAGCAGTGATAAACCCTGTGCGCTGGGCGCTAAGTCACTCAGCGGCAGCGCGCCGCTGCTCGATACCGCGCTGCCATTCCTCGTACTGCTGCTGGCGTTGATCGCCACGCTCTTCCAGACCTCGTCTGCCACTGTCTGTCGGCGTGAACCGCTGTTTGTGCCGCTGCGACGGCGCCATCTCACGCTCTGCGTCTTCCGGGAATAACACCACGCGATCCACCGCGTAAACCCTGTTATTCACCGGAGAAACGATTATGACATTCCTGATCAGGAGCCTGCTGCTCCTCGTGGCGAGCTGCGCGCTGAGCGTGCAAGCCGCCGATACCGGCTGGCTGCGCAATGCGCAAAACAGCCACGCCGAAGTGCGCCTGCGCGCTGCGCCGCAGGGCGATCACCTGCAACTGCTACTGGATATTCGCCTGCAGCCGGGCTGGAAAACCTACTGGCGCTCGCCGGGCGAAGGCGGCGTCGCGCCGGAAATCCGCTGGCAAACGCCGGATGTCAACGCCCGCTGGTCGTGGCCAGTGCCAGCGCGCTTTGACGTCAGCGGCCTCACTACGCAGGGCTACAAAGGCAACGTTACGCTGCCCATCGTGCTCGAATCTGCCCCGCAGGGCACGCTGGCCGGCACGCTGACGCTGTCCACCTGTAGCGACGTCTGCATCCTGACGGATTTTCCGTTCCAGCTCGATCTCTCGCAACCCGCCAGTCCGGCTTTTGCACGTGATTTCGCCCAGGCGATGGGGCAGATCCCGGCTGACAGCGGGCTGACCGATCAGCTTGATGCCAGCTTCGTTGATGGCACGCTGCAAATCCGGGCGCAGCGTCAGCAGGGCTGGCAGCAGCCGGAACTGTTCTTTGATTATCCGCAGGGCAGCATGCTGGCGGCGCCGCAAATCAGCGTGCAGGGCGAGACGCTGACTGCCCGCGTGGCGGTGACCGATGAATGGGGCGAGGCTGCGCCGGACCTGCGCGGTAAAGCGCTGTCGCTGGTCATCGCTGACGCCGGTATCGCTCAGCAAAGCCAGCTGACCCTTGGTCATCAGCCGCTGTTTTCTCCCTCCGCCGGGAACGCCACGCTGTGGTCGGTAGTGCTGCTGGCGCTGCTCGGCGGGCTGATTCTCAACCTGATGCCCTGCGTGCTGCCGGTGCTGGCGATCAAACTGAGCAGTCTGGTGCAGCAGCAGGGACAGACGCAACGCCAGACGCGTCAGCAGTTTCTCGCGTCCAGCGCCGGCATTCTGTTCTCTTTCCTGCTGCTGGCGCTGCTGATGACCGTGCTACGGCTCAGCGGTCAGGCGCTGGGCTGGGGCATTCAGTTTCAGAGCAGCGGCTTTCTGCTGGTGATGGTGCTGGTGATGTTCCTGTTCAGCGCCAGTCTGTTCGATCTGCTGCATTTTCGCCTGCCTTCCGGCCTGACTACCCGGCTGGCGACGTACGGCGGTGCCGGTCTGGCAGGGCATTTTGGCCAGGGGGCCTTTGCCACGCTGCTGGCGACGCCGTGCAGCGCACCGTTTCTTGGCACCGCCGTCGCCTATGCGCTGACCGCGCCGCTGCCGCAGCTGTGGCTGCTGTTTGTCGCGCTCGGCGTCGGCATGAGTCTGCCGTGGCTGCTGGTTGCGGCGCTGCCGGGCATGGCGCGCTGCCTGCCGCGTCCGGGGCGCTGGATGCTGCATCTGCGCACGCTGCTGGGGCTGCTGATGCTGCTGGCAACGCTGTGGCTGGTGACGCTGCTGATTCCCCACTGGGGCAGCACCGTCGCCATTCTGCTGGCGGCCATCCTTATGCTGGCGCTGACGGGCTGGCTAATCGCACGCCGCGCGCTGCCGCAGGCAGGTCTGGTGTTCATTACCGTGACGCTGGCGGGCGCGCTGTTACTGCTGACGCGTCTCTCACCGGAAGAAGAATCGCTGGTGTGGCAACCGCTGACCGAAGCCGCCATCAATCAGGCGCTGGAGCAGGATAAGCGCGTCTTTGTCGATGTCACCGCTGACTGGTGCATCACCTGCAAAGTGAATAAATCGCGGGTGCTGAATCAGCCTGACGTGCGTGCCGCCCTCGGCGCAGAGGATGTGGTGCTGCTGCGCGGTGACTGGACTCAACCGGATCCGGCCATCGGCGAGTTCCTGCGCCGCCGCGATCGCGTAGCGATCCCCTTTAACCAGATTTATGGCCCGGCACTGCCGCACGGCCAGATTTTATCGCCGTTATTAAGTCGTGATGCGGTGATTTCAACACTCTCTGAGGCAAAAAAATGATGAAAAAATCCCTGTTACTTTCGCTGATGTTTCTGGCGGCACCCGCCCTGGCCGCCGCGCCATTTACCCCCGAGCAGGAGGCGCGCATCAAACAGCTGATTCGCGAAACCCTGGTGCAAAATCCGGCGATTCTGGCAGAAGCCGCCGACGCATTTGATAAAGAAGCCGCGCGCCAGCAGCAAAACGTGGTTGCGCAGATGGTAGAGAAAAACCGCGCGGCGCTGTTTAACGATGCCGGCTCACCGCGCATCGGTGCCAAAAAACCGGCACTGACGCTGGTCTATTTCACCGACTACAACTGCGTCTTTTGCAAAAAGTTTGAGGCGGATATCGAAAAACTGCTGCACAACTATCCGCAGGTGGCCGTGGTGCTGAAGCCGCTGCCGTACCGCGCTGAAAGTTCGCTCAGTTCGGCGCGTCTGGCGCTGACGGTGTGGGAGCAGCAGCCGAATAACTTTCTTAAGCTGCATGAACGGCTGATGGCAAAGAAAGGCAACCATGATGAAGCCAGCATCGCCGCCGCGCTGGACAAAAGTGGCATCAGCTTATCGGCGCCGAGCACCGCCAGCCTCGACACCATTAACCTCAACCTGACGCTGGCGCAGCAGCTGGGTGTGCAGGGTACGCCCGCCACGCTGGTGGGCAATCAGCTGATCAGCGGGGCAGTGCCTTATGCACAGCTGGAAGCCGCGGTGAAAGGTGCGCTGCAGGCTCAGCCATGAGCCGGGTAACGCGCTGGCTGCGTGAAGGCGTGCTGTTGGTGCTGATGGCAGCGGCGCTGCTGCTGGCCATGGACTGGCTGCGTGCACCGCAGCTGCCCGCGGATGTGGCCCGGCAGCCGCTCAGCGCGCTGCAGGGCGAGGTGAACCTGGCGACGCTGAGCCAGCAGCGGCCGGTGCTGGTTTACGTCTGGGCCAGCTGGTGTGGCGTGTGCAAACTCACCACACCGACGGTGGCCGCGCTCAGTCAGCACGGCACGCAGGTGGTCAGTGTGGCTCTGCGATCCGGCAGCGATGCGCGCGTTGCCACCTGGCTGGATAAAAAAGGAGTACGGGGATTCGCCGTCAATGATGAAAGCGGGGCGCTGGGACAGCGCTGGCAAATCAGCGCCACGCCGACGTTCATCGTGCTGCATCAGGGCAAGGTGGTCAGCACCAGCAGCGGCTGGACCAGCAGCTGGGGGCTGAAGCTGCGCCTGTGGTGGGCGGCACGCGCTGCCTGATTAATCATTAACGGTTAACCGACCGCGATAAATAACCGTAGCGTGAATAACCTTGCGCTGCGGTTATTTTTTTTGCTCATTAAAAATCCGCATTCAATATTTCAATGCATTGAAATTAAATAAGTAATAAATAAAGCGATAAATGAATGACTCTGGATTATTTGCAATTGCCATCATCATGGCACATATATGTTAAATCACTTTTTTATTTATTCATTTAATAACGGCGCGCTCGCGCCATTTTATTTTTGGGGGAGAACAATGCGAATTCATCACCTCAACTGTGGCTGCATGTGCCCGCTCGGTGGCGCGTTATTCGATGGTTTCAGCAAAGGTCCGTTTGCTGAACTGGTGTGCCACTGCTTATTGCTGGAAACTGACCGTCACGGTTTAATCCTCGTGGATACCGGTCTGGGCACGCAGGATATGCGCCATCCTGACCGCCGCCTGTCAGGCTTTTTTCGCGCGCTGAATAATATTCGCTATAACGAGCAGCTCAGCGCGCTGGCACAGATTCAGCTGCTGGGTTTTCGCCCGGAAGATGTGCGCCACATTATTCTGACCCACCTCGATTTTGACCACGCCGGCGGCATCAGTGATTTTCCGGCCGCCCGCATTCATCTGCTGCAGCGTGAGCTGGATACCGTAACCCAGGCGGGCGATAGCAGCTGGCTGGCGCGTCAGCGGTTTCGCCCGCAGCAGTGGACTGCGCACGATGGCTGGCGCGGTTACGCCAGCGGCGGCGAGCGCTGGTATGGCTTTGATGCGGTGAAGGCGGTCGACGATCTCAGCGATGAAATTCTGCTGGTGCCGCTGCCGGGACATACGCTGGGCCATGCGGGCGTGGCGATTCGTCACCAGGGCGGCTGGCTGCTGCATGGCGGCGACGCCTGGTTTTATCGCGGTGAAATGTACCACAGCCAGCGCCACTGTACGCCGGGCCTGCGCGCCTATCAGCGCCTGATGTGCAGTGACCGCGCCGCCTGGCACAGCAATCAGCAGCGGCTGCGTGAGCTGTCACTGCAGCACGCGCAAGAGGTGCAACTGTTCTGCAGCCACGACGCGCAGGAACTGAACCAGTTCCGTCGGCACGGTTAACTTTTTGTGCGGGCTGTGCGCATGACTCTTTATCTTTACTAATATTTCTCAGGCGTGCGAAGCGATGCCTGGCCGGATCGCTCTCGCCTGGAAAAACTGTGATAGGGAGAGTGCGATGTACCATACCTCGGGACGCTCGGTTGTTGGCGTGACGCTGTTTACCCTGCTTGAGCCATTGCCGCTGGGCTTTTTCTTTGCTGCCTGGCTGTTTGATATTATCTATCTGCAAACCTTCATCGTCATGTGGACCAAAGCCGCCAGCTGGCTGATCGCCATCGGGCTGGTGCTGGCAATTGTGCCGCGACTAATCAGCCTGATTCATTTATTCCGTGGCGCACCTGCCGCAGAGAAGACCCATTTCTGGCTGTCGCTGCTGGCGATCGTGCTGGCCATCGTCAACGCATTCATTCACAGCCGCGATGCCTATGCGGTGGTGCCGATGGGCGTGACGCTCTCCACCCTGGTGGTGGTGGTGTTGCTGATAGCGAATCTGCAGCTGGCGCTGCGCGAGCGTCGTTTACAGGGAGGTCGCCCATGAAATTTCGTGTAATGAGTGCGCTGGGGATTGCAGTACTGCTGAGCGCCTGCGACAGCGGATCGGACCTCGATCCGCAACGGCAAATCGGCCCTGATCCGCAGCTGCCGCAGGCCAAAAACTTCTTTATGCCGCCGATGCAGGTGCCGGAAGGCACAGCGTGGAAAGAGGGCGAGACACCAAAAGTGGCCGACGGCCTGAAGATTGAGAAAATCCCGGCCAGTCTGATGCACCCGCGTCAGCTGTATGTGCTGCCGAATGGCGACGTGCTGGTGGCAGAAGCCAACGGGGTGAAAAACCCGGTCACGGCACCGAAAGAATTGATCATGAGCCTGGTGCAGAAATCTTCCGGAAAAGGTGGCCCGGGCGGCAACCGCATCACGCTGCTGCGCAACGTAAACGGCAAGTGGGAACAGCACCGGTTTATCGAAAACCTCAATGCGCCGTTTGGCATGCAGCTGATTGGCAATACGCTGTATGTGGCTAACGCCGACAGCCTGGTGAAATTCCCTTACCAGACCGGTGAAACCGAAATCCGTACGCCGCCGGAAGAGGTGACGTCGCTGCCGGGCGGTGAGCTGAATCACCACTGGACCAAAGCGCTGCTCGCCAGTCCGGACGGCAGCAAACTGTACGTCGGTGTCGGCTCCAACAGTAACATCACCGAGAACGGTATCGGCGCAGAGTATGGCCGCGCGGCGGTGTGGGAAGTGGACGCCACAACCGGTGCCAGCCGCATCTATGCCAGCGGCATCCGCAATCCTACCGGTCTGCAGTGGGAGCCGCAAAGCGGCAAGCTGTGGGCCATCGCCAACGAGCGTGACGAAATCGGGTCGGATCTGGTGCCGGATTACCTGACCTCCGTGCAGGACAAAGGTTTCTACGGCTGGCCGTACAGCTACTTTGGTCAGCACGTCGACGAGCGCGCGCAGCCGCAGCGGCCGGATCTGGTCGCGAAAGCCATCAAGCCGGACTATGCGCTGAGCTCACACGTGGCACCGCTCGGCCTGCTGTTCTATGGCGCAGATAATATGCCGCAGTACCGCGGCGGCGCCTTCATCAGTGAACACGGTAGCTGGAACCGCACGCCGCTCAACGGCTATAAAGTGATTTGGGTGAAATTTGAAAACGGCAAACCGGTCGGGCAACCGCAGACGGTGGTGTCAGGATTCCTCACCGACGATCAGAAGCAGGTACGCGGTTTGCCGGTAGGACTGGCGACGGATAATCAGGGCGGGGTGTTGATTGCCGACGATGCCGGCAACGCGATCTGGCGTATCAGCGCCGCACAGTAGGGTCATCGCAGGCAATAAAAAAGGATTTGGCCAGGTCGCCAAATCCTTTTTTTATGTTCGTCACCCGGCTGGTAACCGCGCTCGGAACGGGGTGCTCAGCACTCCTCACAAAAGGAATGATAAAATGTGCAGCGAAAGATTTCAAGTTTCGCTAAAATACTGTATGGTTATACAGGTGTTGAGCGCGGCGGATGCTTATTGTTTTCTGATGACTCCAGGGGCGCGGATAGTCAAACCCCGGCAGGTTTCAGGTGGTGCTGGCCTGTGGCTTTCACAATGAGTGCCGCTCAGCGCTCCTCACAGATGTGCTTAGGCGGTCGGCGGGTAGAGTCAGGGCCCCGAAAGCTGAACAGCGCGCTCCTGTCAGAGGAGAAGGAAAGTGATGGAACTTGTTCGATTACTCCTGGACCTGGTCCGGGTGATCCTGCAAATCATCGTTGCCCTTTTGCAACTGACCGGTCAGGCGCACTGACCGGAACTTGAAACAAGGCGGAGCTCACCCCTCCGCCTTTTTTCGTACGCCCGCGTCACGCGCCGGGCCGGCTTTGCTGTTGCATCGCCTGTCTGAGCGCCGCAACAAACACGCTGACGCGCGCCGGCAGGTGGCGCGTGGTGGGAAACAGCGCCCACACGCCCAGCATCTGCGGCTGCGCGTCCTCCAGTTCCAGCGCCACCAGTTCGCCGGATGCCAGCTCTTCCCGCACATCCCACTCAGAAAGCTGCGCGATGCCGCTGCCGGCCACGCACAGCGCACGCACCCCTTCGACATCGCTGCCGCTGAAGCGTCCGTCAACGCTCAGGCTGGAGAGATGACCGTCCACCATAAAACTCCACTGCACCACATTCGACAGGCGCAGACAGTGGTGTTGATGCAGATCCGCCAGATGACGCGGCGTGCCGAAGCGTTGCAGATAGCCCGGAGCCGCACACAGCCGGCGCGGGTTGTCGGCCAGACGGTGTGCCACCAGGCGGGAATCGCGCAGCGGGGCAATGCGAATCGCGACATCAAAGCCCAGCCCGACAATGTCCGTGACATCGTCGCTGAGCTGAAACTCAACGCGCAGCCCGGGGTTTTGCTCCATCAGTGACGGCAGCAGTGGAATGATGGTGCGGCGGCCAAACCCCGTAGGCGCGGTGATGCGTAGCTGGCCGGTGGCCCCCTGTTTATCGGGCGCGAACAGGTTGCGTGCGCTCTGTTCGGTCTCGGCCAGCGTTCTGGCATAGGGAAGAAACTCTTCGCCTTCATCGGTAAGGGCAATGGCGCGCGTGGTGCGATGCAGCAGCCGTACGCCGAGATCCTCCTCCAGTGAGGCCAGCCGGCGCGACACGGTCATAGTAGTGGTGCCGAGCCGCCGCGCCGCCTGCGTCAGGCTGCGGGTTTGCGACACCATCAGAAAAACATCAATATCCCGGGAGTTCATTGTAACGGTTTCCGTTAAGCAGACGTATCATAATCGGTCATTTTTGCCACAATGGCGACTCACTATAATGGCTCCTGATGATAATTTATTTCAGAGCGCCAAATGTCCGACAATCACCTGTTTCAGAGCAGTACGCTTAACCACCTCGATTTAACCAATCGCCTGATGGTGGCACCGATGACGCGCATCTCCGCCAGTGTGGATGGAGTCCCGGGCGAGCGTATGCAGCAGTACTACACGCGTTTCGCCCGCGGTGGCTTTGGCGCAGTAATCACCGAAGGTCTCTACATCGATGAAGCCTGGTCACAGACTTACGCTTTTCAGGCCGGGCTGGTCAATCGCCAGCAGATCGCCGGCTGGCGGGCCATCACCAACAGCGTGCACCAGCACGGCAGCAAAATCATTGCACAGCTGATGCACGCCGGTGCGATATCGCAGGGCAATATTTACCGGCGCGATACGCTGGCGCCTTCGGCGATCCCGCCACGTGGCGAACAACTGCGGTTTTACCATGGCCACGGCGCTTATCCGTTGCCGCGCGCCATGAGTGATGAACAGATTGAGCAGGTGATTGACGCCTTTGCTGACAGCGCGGCGCGCGCCATTGAGGCAGCCGGTTTTGACGGCATTGAAATTCACGCGGCCAACGGTTATCTGCTCGATCAGTTCTTTACCGATTACACCAACCAGCGCAGCGACCGCTGGGGCGGCGATATTATCGCAAGACTGACGCTGACGCGGGAGGTGATCGCCGCGGTGCGGCAGCGCATCGGTGCCAACGTCACGCTGGGCGTGCGGATTTCTCAGGGGAAAGTGAATGATTTTACGCATAAATGGCAGGAGGGCGCTGCCGGAGCGCGCCAGGTGTTTGCGCTGCTGGCTGACTCAGGTATCGATTATCTGCACCTGACCGAGCACGATGCGTTGCAGCCGGCGTTTGCGGACGCGACGGAGTCGTTGCTACAGCTGGCGCGCCAGGCTGCGCCACAGTTGCCGGTGGTGATCAACGGATCGCTGTCAGATGCCGAACGCGCCGGCATGGCGTTGTATCAGGGCGCAGATTATGTGGCGCTGGGCAAAAGCGCGCTAGCCAATCCGGACTGGCCACAGCGCGTTCGCCACGGCCAGCCGCTGCGCGCCTTCGATCAAAACCTGCTGGCACCGTCCGCGGATGTTAAAAACAGCGAGCTGGCATAACCGCCGTTTTCGGTCGCCATCCATGGCGACCCTGCCACAACGGTGAAAGACGCATGCCCGTGCACCAGCAACAATGGTGTGTGATTTTGTCGGGTGCGCATTGATGCGCACCTGGATAAACCCAACACTACCCAGCACGCTTAATGCTTAAACGCCCAGCTCAGCTTACCGTTATCGGCGCTTAACTTGTTCAGCGCCTTCTGGTTCACCGCGTCTCTGGCACCGAGCGCCTGCGCCGTCAGCGGACCGCTATCACTCTGCGCAATCACCGTATCCTTCGGCACGCTCACCATCTTCTCCGCCACCTTTTTCACCGCTGCGGCGTAGCCGTCGCGGTCGCGCAGGTTGAACGCTTTCAGCGGCAGTTCCCGGCTCAGCCACTGTCCCCAGAAGAACTCCAGGAACGGCGGCGGGTTGTCTGGCTTATCGAAGCCGACATCGCGCACAAAGTAGATCAGCGAACGATACTCATCATCCTGCATATGCTGGCGACCCAGCTCCTGCGGCAGCGCTTCAGGGGCGATTTTACCGTTTGGCGTCTCCAGCCACACCAGATGTGCCGCCGCCATTTTCTGCCAGAAAGCGGCCTGGCTTTTCAGCGGGCGGAAATCATCGGTAATGCGCACCTGCACCGGCGTTGACAGGCCGGCCATGTCAGCAAAGTTGCTGAACGTATGGTGACCATCAGTCAGGTACAGTTGATTATCCGGACCGATCACCGCGGTTTTCATCGGGCCGTGCTCGCTGCCGACCGGCGCCTTACAGCTGAAACTGGCCGGATCGCGCAGGGTGGAGCGCGGCGTGAAACTTTTCACCCCTTTTTGTCCCATGCTTTCGCAATAGTCATCAAACAG
Organism: Pantoea sp. Morm; assembly: GCF_016643525.1. Classification (NCBI taxonomy): domain Bacteria; kingdom Pseudomonadati; phylum Pseudomonadota; class Gammaproteobacteria; order Enterobacterales; family Erwiniaceae; genus Pantoea; species Pantoea sp. Morm. The sequence continues at coordinate 26,109 of NZ_VOQX01000050.1, forward strand.
CTTTTCCGGATCGGCCTGATAACGATGCTGCTTGTAATCCAGCTGGCGATAACCAATGGCGGCCTGAGTGGGATGCAGCTGCGCCAGTTCGACCTGCACAATTTCTCCAGCTTTGATGTCGGGCGGCAGGGCGGCAAAGGCGGGGGCGGTACTGAATAGCAAGGCTAATAACGGCAGGGACGCTTTCATTCCATTTTCTCCTGAAGATCTCCCGGTGGAGCAACACGATAGCATTCCTGTCATCTTCCCGCTCTAGTGTTGTGGCTCGCGGTTGCGTTGAGGCAACCACTTATCCAGACATCTGACCACAACGGAGCACCTGCTTTATGATTTCTGCCACACAGCATCCCGCTAAACTGCAACACACCGCGATCGATCCCAGCGTCCGTCTGCGCGACACGCAGATTGGCCAGCAGTGTGAAATTCTGGCGCACAGTTATCTGGAATACAGCGAACTGGGTAATTTTTCCTACCTTGGGGAACACTGCTGCGTGGCGGATGCGCAGATTGGCCGCTTCACGGCCATCGCCAATCAGGTGCGTATCGGGGCACCGAATCATCCGATGGATCGCGCCTCACAGCATCGCTTCACCTACTGCCCGGAGTATTACGACAGCCGCGCGCAGCGCGATGCCGGTTTCTTCACCGGACGCCGCGCCGATCGGGTGATCATTGGTCACGATGTGTGGATCGGTCACGGCGTGATTGTCCTGCCTGGCGTGACGGTCGGTAACGGCGCCGTGCTGGCGGCCGGGGCGGTGGTGAGTAAAGATGTGCCGCCTTACACCATCGTCGGAGGTGTGCCGGCGAAACCGATTCGCGCCCGTTTCAGTGCCGACATCGCGGCGCAGCTGCAGGCGATTGCCTGGTGGAACTGGCCGCTGGAGAAGCTGATGACACACCTGGCGGATTTTCAGTCGCCGGATATCGCCGCCTTCTGCCAGCGGCACGGGCGATAACGCTTACACAGCCTGCTGCGCGGCGGCTGGCGGCGCATCGGCTTGCAGGCGTTTCTCCGGCTGCAGCAGCGTCATGGCCAGCATGCTGCCAAAGGCGATACAGGCGGTGACGGTAAACATGGCGTTATAACCGTAGTACTGCGCCAGCCAGCCGCACAGCATCGGTGAAATGATCGACGCGAGGTTGGCGATGGCCAGCGTCATGCCGCTGAAGGTACCAACCGATGCCTTTGGCGTCACGTCAATCACGACCGACCAGTAGACGTTATTCACCAGCGCATTGAGCGCGTTGCCAAGCGTCATCAGCGCGATAATGCCGGCAGCAGATCCGACCCAGGGAATAGCCATAAAGCAGCAGGCGGTGGCGCACAGCGTCACGGCGGCAAACAGGTTGCGCGCCAGCCGCAGATTGTTAAAGCGTGCCAGCAGGCGATCGGCGATGCGTCCGCCCAGCAGCACCGTCAGGCAGGCACCGCTCCACGGGATCATCGCCACATACCACAGCGAGTGCAGGTCATAGTGGAAATTATCCTGCAGATATTTCGGCAGCCAGGTCACCAGGGTAAAGGTGATGTAGAGGAAACTGAAATAGCCCAGCGCGTTGCACACCAGCGTGCGGCTGGTGAAGAAGCGCCACCACGGCAGCGCGCCTTCGTCCTGCGGCTGCTGGCGTTGCCCGGCAATGATCAGCTGACGCTCGACGGCATTGGCACGCGGATGCTGCTGTGGCGTATCAGTAAAGTGGCGGGCAAACAGCAGCATCGCCAGCAGTGAAAACGCGCCGAGCAGCATAAACATCATGCGCCAGTCGTTGGTGAGCAGCAGCAGTCCGACGGCAATCGGTGCGGTCAGCAGCGAGCCCACCTGGGTGCTCAGCAGGCCAATTCCCAGCGCGAAACCGCGTTCGTTATCCGGTGCCCAGTGGGCGATGGTTTTGTTCATCAACGCGTAGGCCGGCCCTTCGCTGAAGCCAAACAGCACGCGCAGTGCAGCAAACCCCATGATCGCCGAGCCGCCAAACAGCGCCATGCCCAGCTCTCCGGCCCAGGCAGTGGCGATCTCCAGCAGCGACCACAGAATGCCGGCCATCAGCCAGACCTTTTTGGTGCCCAGCCGGTCGGCAAGGAAGCCGCCGCACAGCGACCCGAACAGATAGCCAAAGCCAAAGTAGCCCAGCACGGCACCGAGCTGCACTTTACTGAAGTGAAATTCCTGCGAGATGGCGTTGGCGGCGAACGACAGCGCACCGCGGTCGATGTAGTTAATCAGTGCGATGAGAAACAGCAGCGAGAAAATGGTGTAGCGGGTTGAGGACGCTTTCATCATACGACTCCTGAAAATGAACACAGGAATCATTAAGCAAAGGTAATGCCAGATTGCTAAGGCTGCTAACTAATTAGTGTCCGCCATGCCATAATGCCCGCGCCGTCGCAGTCAGAACCATCGCGCTGGCTAATAAATACCCGCTATCTGAGCGTACTGCACCAAACCGATCGCCGGCACGATCGGTTACGGTGCGCTGCATCACACTGTCGGCTGCGTGACCACCGCGGCACTGCGCAGTGGCTCCTGACCTAAACCGACGTGCAGCAGAATCTGGCTGCGGTAATGCGCATCCGCTTCCTGCTGTTCGTCACTCTGTAATAAACCGACCTCATTCACATTTTTCCCCGCGACCTGCACCTTAGTGCGTGCCGCGCTGCGCATCCACTCATACTCAATATCGATATGGCCGGTATCAATGCAGCGAATGCCGTGCTGACTGAGGTCGTAAGCCAGCACGGTTGCCGTCGGGCCAAGGGAGATCAATACCATGTCGAACTCGCGCGCGTGCGCCAGCACATTACTGTATAGCTCGTTATAAACCGAAAACGCGTTACGGTTGAGGGTGGTAATGCGCCGGATCTGCCGTGCGCCATCCAGCAGATCGTTACCGAGACCAAGGCGCGTGCCGCTACCCTCAACAATCAGAATTTTTTTATCATGAAACAGCTGTTTAAATTTGGCAAAAATACGTGCCGCCGGCTGTTTATCTTTATAATCATGATAAGGTCGCGTTACCGACGTATTACCATAGCGATAGCCTTTCTTTAATAAATGCTCATAGTGGCGAAAGAAAAACGCTTTATGAAAAAACCAGAAAAGCGCTGAGCCAAAACGCATATTCCCGGTGCCGCGAAAGGCATCAGGCATACACAACAGACAGCGATTATCGCTCTGCGTGCCACGGCGCATGATCTCTTTCAGGCGAATGGAGAGGCGTTCATCAAAAGACTGAAAGCCTATATTCTTAAATAGCGTCATTTCCAGTTCCCCATCCCCATAGCGGCACACTGAGAGCCGGCCATCGCTGAGCAGCAGATCGATGGTCTGTTCTGCTGACAAGACCTGATATTGCCGGGCGTGCGCATTGGCCACGGGAAATTTAATGGCAGCATGTGTGAGTTTAAATGGAAAACGTAATTTGCGATAAAAAGCGTCTGCGCTGATCATAATAACCTTCTTTTTATAAGCGGCTTTGCCGCAGAGCAGTCAGATAATGTATATCACCGATTAATTTGGCAGACAGGCTAAGGAAACTCTCAAAATAATAAATACGCTATTTCATTTATCAATGTCACCGTGCCGGAAAGACGCTATTTTTAGGGCAAAGCGCAGCGTTGCCTGCTTTTTTAGCATCAGGTTCTGACATGACCAGGACAAATCGCATTTGTACGCCACTAATCAATTAAATAATTTCACCAGAAATACATGCGCCGACAAATTGCAGGCTGCCCGGCAGCACGCCTGTCGCGCCCTTAGTCATATCGCACGCTGCGTTATCAAAAAATGCGGATTTTCCTGATGATTGATTAATTTCCTCCAACAAAATTGAAACGTGATTTCACTCACACTACGAGCGAAGCGGGGCGCAGCATGAAGGAGCAGAGCTACATTGATAAGCGGCACTAACGACACGCCGCCAGGCAGATTTTTAACTGACGGTTACGTAAGTTAAGATTTTGTTGAGTTTATGTGTCTTTAGTTTGGGGTGGTTAATAATGATGAGCGTTGAGGGATTCGCATGATAAACAAACTGACCAGTCTCGTGCTGGCGATTCTGGGTGTTGCGCTGCTCTATATGGGCGGCAAGCTGCTGATGATGGGCGGCAGCGCATTTTACGCATTGATGGCGGTGGGATTACTGATCACCGCCATTTTACTGTTCCGCAATCAGCGCAGCGCGCTGAGCCTGTATGCGGTGCTGATGTGGATCACGCTGGCATGGATGATCTGGGAAGTCGGCTTCGACAAGTGGCAGTGGATCCCGCGCGGCGATCTGTTTGGCGTAATCGGCCTGTGGCTGGCGATGCCGTGGGTGGTCAAACCGCTGTATCAGGGACAGCGTCGCTTCCACGGCCTGCTCGGCAGCACGGTGGCCATCATGATTGTACTGGTGATTGGATTGTGCTTTTACGATCCGCTGCCGCAGGCCGGCACCATCACCAATGCGCGTGAACAAAACAGCGAGCAGGGCGCGAGCGCTGACTGGACCGCCTACGGCGGCACCGCCGACGGCCTGCGTTTCTCCGCCCTGAATCAGATCACCAAAGAGAACGTGCGCAATCTCGAAGTGGCCTGGACCTATCACACCGGCGATCTGCGTCAGGATAACGACGCCACCGAATACACCTTCGAAGCCACGCCGCTGAAAGCCAACGGCATGCTCTATTTCTGTACGCCGCACAATGAGGTCCACGCGCTCGATCCGCAGAGTGGTGCGGTGAAGTGGAAATACACGCCGGCGAAAGATCGTTCTTATCTGCAGCAGCATCAGACCTGCCGTGGCGTCAGCTATTACGCGGGCGCACCGGTTGCCGCTCAGGACACGGCGGCGACGCCGGCGATGTGCCGCAAGCGCATCTTTAACGCCACCACTGATGCCCGGCTGATTGCGCTGGATGCCGACAGCGGCAAACCGTGCGCCGATTTTGGCAACAACGGTGTGGTGGATCTGCATGCCAATATGGGTGAGGTTCGTCCACACGCGCTGATGCAGACCGCCGCGCCGCTGGTCGCGGGCAATCTGGTGATTGTCGGCGGCTCGGTTATGGATAATGGCTTCAACAGCGGTAACCCCTCTGGCGTGATTCGCGCCTATGATGTGCAAAGTGGTCGTCTGGTGTGGAACTTTGATCCGGCTAATCCGCAGAATACCGCGCCGATAGCGGCTGGCCAGACCTATCCGCAGGATACGCCGGTGGCCTGGGGTACGCTGAGCGCCGACCTGAAAAACGGCCTGGTGTACGTGCCGTTTGGCAACGCCTCGCCGGATGAACTGGGCATCGAGCGTGATGCCAATAGCAACACTGAAAAATTCCGTGATGCGTTAGTGGCGCTCGATCTGCAGACCGGGGCGTTCAAATGGCGCTATCAGAGCTCCCATCACGATCTGTGGGACCGCGATAACCCGTCACAGCCGTCGCTGGTCGATATCGATTATCAGGGCCAGAAACAGCCGGTGGTGATCCTGCCGACCAAAACCGGTAACCTGTTTGTGCTCAATCGCCTGACCGGCCAGCCGGTATATCCGATTAACGACGTGAAGGTTTCGACGGAAGGCGGCGTGCCGGGCGAGAAATTCGCCGCCACCCAGCCGGTATCCAGCCTGAACTTTATTCCGCAGCCGCTGACTGAGAAGTCAATGTGGGGCATCACGCCGTTTGATCAAATGGCCTGCCGTATGGATTTCCGTAGCCTGCGCTATGACGGCAATCCGTGGACGCCAGCCACAGAAGGCGGCTCGCTGGTGTTCCCGGGCAACATCGGGGTGTTTAACTGGGGATCGGTGGCGGTTGATCCGCAGCGTCAGATGCTGATTGCCGCACCGGTGCGCCTCGCCTACAAATACAACCTGATCAAGCGTACGCCCGCCACGGCGACGGAGCGCCTGTTCACCAAAGATGGCCAGCCTTACTGGAACGAAAACTTCCACGGTGATTACGCCATCCACATCCAGCAGCTGGCCTCCGGTCTCGGCATTCCGTGCATTGCACCGCCGTGGGGCCGCATGGTCGGCGTAGATTTGAAAACCGGCAAAACCGAATGGCTGCGTCGCGTTGGCACCACGAAAAACCTGAAAACCAGCTTCCTGCCGGGCCGCTTCCCGATTGGCTTCCCGATGGGCATGGTGGCGCACGGCGGGCCACTGCTGACGGCCGGCGATCTGGTGTTCCACGGTGCGACCGCAGATAACTTCATTCGCGCCTATGACAGCACCACCGGCGAACTGCTGTGGCAGCAGGAGCTTAGCGCCGGCGCGCAGGCGACGCCATCCACTTACATGGGCAGCGACGGTAAGCAGTACGTGGTAATTGCTGCGGGCGGTCACGGTTCGCTCGGCACCAAAGCCGGCGACAGCGTGGTGGCGTTCCGTCTGAAATAATCCTGTCGATGCAATAAAGGCGCCCGCGGGCGCCTTTTTTATATTTATAAATATGCTCATTAACGCTTGGCGCGCTCGGTTTGCACCCGCTGGGCAATGCGATCGCCAATCGTCTGGTCGATGTTGCGCCAGTATTCAAACGCGCGCGACAGCACTGGCTCCTCCACGCCGTTGAGCAGATGACCGCTGACGTTATTTACCAGACGATCACGTGCCGCCTCATCCAGCACTTTATTGACCAGCGTATTGGCCTGGCCAAAGTCATCATCATCCTGACGCAGCGTGTAGGGCGCGCGCACCATGTTGCCGTGCGCTTCCCAGGTGGAATCCGTCGGGTAGCGCTCGCCGTCCGCCGCCGGACCGCCTTTCGAATTCGGCGCGTAAACCGGATCGCTGACCGGATTGATGCGCATCGCGCCATCCTTGCTGTAGCTGTGCACCGGTGCCTGCGGGGCGTTGACCGGAATCTGCTTGTAGTTAACGCCAAGACGGGCGCGGTGGGCATCGGCATAGGCAAATACCCGGCCAATCAGCATTTTATCCGGGCTCAGGCCGATGCCGGGCACCAGGTTATTAGGTTCAAACGCCGCCTGTTCAATCTGCGCATGGTTGTCGGTCGGGTTACGGTTGAGCATCAGTTTGCCGACTTTAATCAGCGGATAATCGCTGTGTGGCCAGACCTTGGTCAGATCAAACGGGTTGAAGCGGTAGGTTTCCGCCTCGGCGAACGGCATGATCTGCATGTACAGCGTCCAGCTGGGGAAATCACCATTTTTGATGGCGGTGAACAGATCGCGCGTGTGGTAATCACCGTCCTGGCCGGCCAGCAGATCGGCGTTATCCTGCGTCAGGAACTCCACACCCTGATCGGTTTTGAAGTGGTATTTAACCCAGAATTTTTCCCCGGCGGCGTTAACCCACATATAGGTATGGCTGGAGTAACCGTTCATGTGGCGCCAGCTTTTCGGAATGCCACGGTCACCCATCAGCCAGGTCACCTGGTGCGCCGACTCTGGCGACAGCGTCCAGAAATCCCACTGCATATCGTTATCGCGCAGATTGTTGTCGGCACGGCGCTTCTGCGAGCGGATAAAGTGCTGGAACTTCATCGGGTCACGAATAAAGAACACCGGCGTGTTATTGCCCACCATGTCGTAGTTGCCTTCGCTGGTGTAAAACTTGATCGCGAAGCCGCGCGGATCGCGCCAGGTGTCCGGGCTGCCACGCTCGCCGGCCACGGTGGAGAAACGCATTACCACATCAGTTTTGGTGCCGGGCTGAAAAACCGCCGCTTTGGTGTAACGGCTGACATCTTCTGTCACCTGAAAATAGCCAAACGCACCGCTGCCTTTGGCGTGCGGTTGACGCTCTGGAATACGTTCGCGGTTGAAGTTAGCCATCTGCTCAATCAGGTAGTGATCGTGCAGCATCAGCGGGCCGTCAGGACCGACGGACAAAGAGTGTTCGTCGCTGGCTACCGGAATGCCAGCATCCGTGGTGGTCGGCTTGCGATCGTCATTGCTCATAATATCTCCAGCTTTTGTAAGGATAATCCAACCACTAAGCGTAGCAGCGAGGCGCAGGCTTGCCCGAATAATTGCGCCGTCTCATCTGGTTGCCGCATTAAGCGATGCGGCACAGCTCGCAAATTTGCTTTTTATTTCTGCTGCTGGCTAAGCAGATTTTCCGGGCCGGAAAAAGCGCCATTCTGCGAATGGGATCGGAAAAGAAAAATTAATTCACCCGTCTTTTAAGACAGGTCGCAAAGGATTTTCCCGTTTAAGTAAAAAAAGACCTTGAATTAATCAATCATTTTATAAGTTCATGTAAAATATCACTTTTTAATTTAATGATATTGATCAAAAAGAACCGCAATCCGCTTATTTATGCTCTCGCTGCGTCAAAGGCAATCCCGTTGTAATTAATGAATGGACATAATAAGAGAGATAAATATGGTGATGCATAAGGCTAAAACCGCGCGCCTGGCGCTGGCTATCGCGGGGATGATGGTGGGTGGCAGTGCAGCGGCACAGTCATTAACGCTGGAGCAGCGTCTGGCCCAGCTGGAAGAGAAAATCGCGCGCGATGAGCAGCAGCAAAAGGAGGCGAGCGCCGGAACAACCAACACGTTCCGCTTTTCCGGGTACGCCCGTTCCGGCCTGCTGGTTAATGATAAAGGGCGCGGCGGACGTGCCGGACCTGCTATTTCGCCTGCCAGTTCGATCGGCGGCGATGCGCATATTGGCCGGTTAGGTAATGAAAAAGATCACTACATCGAGCTGGGCTTTCATAACCAAACCCGGTTCAGTAATGGTTCGTGGGCCAATTTCAAAGCGCTGCTGGCAGATGGCTCATCCAGTCCGGACCCGTGGGTGCAGAATAACGACAATAATCTGAATATCCGCCAGGTGTATGTCGAAATGGGGGATCTGCCCAGCTTTGGGGGCGCCGCGCAACATGCCTCGCTGTGGGCGGGCAAACGCTTTGACGGCGACAATTTTGATCTGCACTTCACCGATACCGATATCGTCTTTCTTGGCGGCACCGGCGGCGGCATCAGCAACCTGCAATGGAACGAGCAATGGCGCAGCGATTTCTCCATTTATGGCCGCAGTTTTGGCGACCTGGGCAGCAGCCGCTACGACGATAACAACGTGCAAAACCTGTTGCTGACCTCGAACCAGTTTTACGGTAACTGGCAGTGGATGCTGACCGGCATGAGCGCAAACGGCAACGACGAGCTGAAAGGGCGCGCATCGACCACCGGCAGCTATGCGCTGCGCAGTGACGATACGGCAAAGCACGGCGTGTTTACCATGCTGGCCTGGCACGATAAAAACCGCTTCTACGGACTGGCACCGGGCAGCAGCACTCACGCCATTCAGTGGGGGAAAGGCCTGGGCGCAGAAACCCGGCAGATCGGTGGCGACGGCGACTTAACGCGCAACGCCAGCGCGCTGCGACTGGCCACTTTTGGCGTGATGCCACTGAGCGATCGCTGGTCAGTGGCCCCATCGCTGCTGGCGCAGCACAGCGAGGATCGCTACCGCAAAGGGGATCGCTATGACTGGGCAACCATCAACCTGCGCGCATCCCAGGCGATTACGGAAAACTTTGCGCTGCAATATGAAGCGTCGTGGCTGTATATGGACCTCAAACCCAATGGCCGCAGCTATCAGGATGGCGGCAGCATCGCGACGTACAACGCGGTGAAGGGCGATGTGTATAAGCTGACCTTTGCGCCAACGTTCAAAGTCGGCAACATCAACGATATGCTGGTGCGGCCGGAGATTCGGCTGTTCGCGACCTGGATGAACTGGTCTAAAGCGCTGGACAACTATGCGCTGAACGATGATTTCGGCAGCGCGGGCTTTACCGCTGGCGGTAGCTGGAACTTTGGCGTACAGGCAGAAGTGTGGTTCTGAGTTCGCCTTTCGCGCTGACCGGCTGAAGGAAGGTTGCACGGTGCGAGGTGTTGAAAAATGCCTCGCACCGCATCCGACGAAGCCTGCCAGCCAGCGGTAAAGCTGCATTCAGTCACCGATTGCGGCTATAGTGCAACGTACTGAACCTGAAGCGATAAGGAATCGTTGTGACCATTGCCTGCCTGCATACCGCCGCCAGTAATATTGCTATTTTTGATGACGCCGCGCAGTCGCTCGGCATTCCGCCTCAGCAAATCAGCCATCTGGTGATGCCACATCTACTGGCAGAAGCAGAACTCAGCGGTGGCATGACGCTGGCCCAGCAGCAGCGTCTGGAGCAGCTGTTACTCAGCCTGACGCCGTGGTTCGACGCGATACTGATTACCTGCTCTACCTTAGGTGCCGCCGCGGACAGCCTGCGCGATCCACAACAGCGCTGTGCGGTTTATCGCACTGACCGTATGCTGGCGGACGAAGTGCATCGCCGTGGCACACCCGCGCTGGTGCTGTGTGCCGCGGAGTCTACGCTGCACAGTACGCGCCAGCTGTTTTGCCCGGAGAGTCTGGCACCTGACCAGCGTCCGCAAGTCAGGCTTATCCCGGATGCCTGGGCCGCATTCAAAGCTGGCCGGCTGGACGACTATTACACGCTGATCGCCGATGCGGTCGCTCAGGGACAGCAGCAGGGCGCGGTTCAGGTGGCGTTAGCGCAGGTGTCGATGGCCGGGGCCGCGTCGCGTTTTCCTGCGCCACAGCGGCCACTTACCAGCCCGCACCTGGCGCTCAGCTTCGTACTGCAGCAGGCTAAAGGCGCGGACGAAGGTCATTCAAAACCACTGATTTAAGCCAACAAAAAGCCCTACTGTTACGCAATTTTGCAGCCTTTATGATGGTCATCAGAACCTGATTTTTGAGGAAGCCACTGATGAACGTGATTAAAGCGCAGCGCGACCAGCTGTTTGAATACGGTCCCTTTACCATTCGCCGGCAGCGGCCGGGAGAACCACTGGGCACGCTGGCGATTGTCGACCAGATGACGCTGAAGCCCGGCGCGGTAGTACCGATGCGCCGCCATCAGGATGATGAGATTTTCAGCTATGTCTGGCGCGGCTCGGTGCAGTACCGGCGCGAGGAGGGAGAGACTCTCGCCCTCAACGGCAAACGTGCACTGCTGGTGAACGCGGGCAGTGGGGTACGTCATGCAGAGTCAGAACCGCTGATTGAAAGCG
>NZ_VOQX01000051.1:0-36814 GCF_016643525.1 Pantoea sp. Morm
TACAGAGCTGCTCGCTCAGTTCACTCTGGGCAGCCAGCAGTTGGGCGGTTACGCGACACAGCGCCGCGCACTGCTGATTCAGGCTAATGCAGACGCTCATCTCACTGGCGTCAGCGTCCAGCAGACAGGCGGCTGCACATTGGTCGCAGGCGGTCGCGCAGCGATAGCACAGCGCAATACAGTCATTGAGGTCAGCGTTCATGCGTTTCCCTTAGCGTCAGGTTAATAGCGACGCAATAGTGAGCGTGAATGGAGAATTTAGCTAAAAGCGGGGTGATATCAAGCGGATAGCGGGTAATTAATCCATGTAAGGTGCATTGCGTATGCAATAATTCCTTAAATATTGCGGAGTTAGCCAATTGTAAGCTTGTGTATATATATCAGCCCGGGTAATTAACGCAGATTAAATAAAAGTGTACAACTCTGCGTGGCTTGTACAAATATAGGGTGCCTGAAGCTGATAGTTAGATAATCAATGATTTAATTTTGGGATAAATAAACTAAAAAGCGGTCGCTGATAAGCGAAGCGGTAAATAACGCAGGATCGCTGAAGATTTGATCGATTAATTGTTTTCGGATGGGAAAATTACTCTCCTGACAAGGTTAGACGTGCGTTTAAGCGAAGCGTAAACGCGATGTCAGGAGAGCACAGTGCAAAAAGTTATCGAGGTTAAATCAATACAAAGATGGGGAGTAGTTATTTACGACGACTGATCTTTCCTCCCTTCCTGCCGGCTTCAATGGCGCGCTGTGGGTCATTTTTGAAGTTACCACCACTGACCTGACCGCCTTTGCGGCCTGCTTCAGCCGCGCGCTCCTTATCGGCGGCGAAGTTGCCTGAACCCCCACGACGTTGCGTCACTTTTTCTTCCTCTTCAGGTTTCTTCTTTGGATCCTTCATTTTTTCCTCTCTGTTCATACCCGCATGAAGCAAAAATAAATGTAGCGATGTTTTTACCATAATCAAGCCAGGAATAATCTTAACTTTTAATTTACAGCACGTTGGTTGTTTAACGATGAGTCAATTTCAGCTGATTTATTCCGGCAAATCATTTGGGGGGGAATTGTTAACATTTTACTTTCATAAAGGGAAGCGTTCTTTTAGCGGCGCTAATGTGAATTGATGACGTTGTGACAATTAACCGCTGTCGCATTTCTTAAAAACCTTTCTTGCACAGCCCGGCTTGCTTGCTACGTTTAATTAAGTTGTTCGCCTGGACTTAATTAGCGCTTCGCTTATTTTTCAGATAACCAGCCTGAAAGCGATGAGGTCAAAGCGGGCTGCCCGATCAGGGATCCGTCTCTGACGCCGTTGAGGTAGATCGCCCGTGTCATTCACTTTGGAGCAAACCATGACGAAGGAATCTGTATATCTGGACTGGCTGCGCGATGCGCATGCTATGGAGAAACATGCGGAGAGCCTGCTGAAGGCGGCTGCATCACGTCTGACGGATCATCCCGCGTTGCAGGCGCGTATTGAGCAGTATCTTGAGCAGAGCCGTGACCAGCAGCAGCAGGTGAAAACGCTGCTGCGCCAGTATGACAGCAGCTGGTCGGTGCTGAAGGAGTCGTTAGGCCGGATGTCGGCGGTCGGTCAGGCCGCCAGCGATATGCTGCAGGATGAAGAGGGCATCCGTGTGGCCGTCAGCAGCTACGTGTTCTGTAACTATAAAATCGCCACCTACTCGACGTTGCTGGTGGCCGCAGAGCAGGCGGAAGAGGGGGAGGATGTCAGGATTGTGCGGCGCATTCTGCAGCAGGAAAGCCAGATGGCCAGCTGGCTGCTGCAACTGCTGCCACAGGCGGCAGAGGAAGCCATTGTGCTACGTACGGAACCTGAGCTTTCCGGCACGGATTAAGTCATTCTGCGGCGCGCCCTAGAGATCAATCACCAGTTCCGCCGATTTGCTGCGCGAGCAGCATAAGGCGATGTACTGCTCCGGGGCGCTTTTTTCGCTGTCAGACTGCACGGTATCGCGGTGATCGATCTCTCCGGCGGTGACCCGCGTCAGGCAGGCGCCGCACATGCCCATCTCGCAGGAGAGCGGAACGTCGACGCCATGCTCCAGCAGCACCGTGGCAATGGTTTTGTCAGGCGGAATGGTACATTGCTGCCCACTGCGTGCCAGCGTCACGGTAAAGCCCTCTTCCGCGCCAGCCGTGCGGGCGACAGGTTTGAACGCTTCAGCGTGAATATTGGCGCTGTCCCAGCCGCGCGCCAGCGCCTGCTGCTGCATGTGCGTCATAAACCCTTCCGGCCCGCACAGGTACAGATGCGTGTCGGCGGCAGCATCAAGCAGTTCCGCCGGTGGATAATCACGTGCGCTGCGACCTTCGCTGCTATACCAGATTTCACAAAATCCATGCTGAAAACGCTGCGCCAGTTCGGCGGCAAAAGCTTCATCACCGCGCTGGCGCACAAAGTAATGCAGCACAAAAGGCACGGCGGCGGCCTCCAGCGCCAGCGCCATGGCGTACAGCGGCGTAATGCCAATTCCGGCCGCCAGCAAAATGACTTTAGCGGCCGGTTGCAGCGGAAACAGGTTGCGCGGTGGCGAAATCGCAATCGTCTGGCCGGGGCGCAGCGTGTCGTGCACGTAGCGCGATCCCCCGCGAGATTGCCCGTCGCGGGCAATACAGATTTGGTAGCCGCGCGCGTCATCGCAGCGTCCGGTCAGTGAGTACTGACGTATCAGGCCATCACGCAGGTGGACATCAATGTGCGCACCCGGTTGCCAGTCCGGCAGCGGCTGGCCATTTTCCGCCACCAGCGTGACGCTGAGATTGTGACGTCCCTGACGATACAGGCCATCCACCACCACATTCAGCAGATCACTCATCGTTGCCTCCTTACACCAGGAAAAATTCGCCGAAGCCCATGCGCTTCAGGCCACGGCGATAAGCAATGGAGCTGCGATCGGCAGGAATATGCGCTTCCAGAGCCAGGTCGAGCGGCAAACGCTCCGGCTGCTGGGTTTCCACCATCAGGCGATCTTCCTCGAACACGCGCTGATTGAAGGCGTGCACCTCTTCGACCGGGATGTGCAGGTCAAAATTACGCGCGATGGGCGCAAACATGCGCGTTTTGCGCGCCGACACCGGCGACGCGGCATTCATGATCACCAGGCGCGATTCGCCGGGGAAATGAATGGTCAGCGTGGCGGTAAACGGCAGATGCATCTCGAAATGACGCAGCCAGCTAAATCCTTCCGGCGCCTGCTGCGGACTGTCAGCGGCAAAGTTACTCACTGAACTCCAGTAATCCACGGCAAAACCGGTCTCGGTCTCGACCGGGTTATAGGCAGGCACTACCTGGTTGTTGGGATCGGCGAAGGTTTCCGTGTGCACCCAGGCGAAGTGCGCCACATCCAAAAAACCTTCCACCTGGCGTCCGGCAAAGCCGTTGACGTCAAAACCGGGGCAGTTGATCTGTTGAAAACCGGCATCATTCCAGTGCGGCATGGTGGGCAGCGGCGCGGGCTGGTCAGCATCCGGCGCGAGGCACACCCAAATCAGACCAAAGCGCTCTTCCACCGCGTAACTGATCAGATTGAGTTTGGCCGGAATCGGCTGATCGGGGCTGGACGGAATGCGGTTGCAGCGGCCATCGGCACCAAAACGCAAGCCGTGATAAGGGCAGACGATTCCCTCTTCATCGTGAAAACCCAGTGTCAGCGGCACGCCACGATGCGGGCAGACGTCGCGTGCTGCCACCACCTGGCCATGCAGACGGTACAGCACCAGTTGTTCGTCCAGCAGCACCGCTTTGGTCGGTGCGCCGGCGATATCACAGGAACGGGCAACCGGATGCCACTGTCGCGCCAGACGCAGCCAGTCATCAGGTTCAAACGTGCAGTGTGCGGGAGGCGTAATGTTATTCATGCTGTAGTCCTGTCAGATGCTCACATAAGGCGAAATAGACGGCTTCATTTTTGTCAGGACATTGTTAATATGCTTGCCTGTGCAAATCCATCAGCAAGAATGCAGCCAGGTGTTGCAAAAAACCGTACAGGTGAGCAATGAGCCCGTTTTCCCGCTTTGCCGTCTATTTTGCCGAAGTGGCGCGCAGCGGCAGTTTGCGCAAAGCCGCTGAGCAGCTGCACGTTTCCGCTTCTGCCATTAACCGGCAGATTCTGCAGGCGGAAGAGAGTTTTGGTACGCCGCTGTTCGAACGTTTGCCGGAAGGGCTGCGCATGACCACCGCCGGAGAATTGCTGTATGACGATGTGATGCGCTGGCAGCGTGAGTTTCGCGTCACGCGGCAGCGCTTTGATGATATTCAGGGGCTGAAGCGCGGTAACGTAACGGCCGGGCTGGTGCAGTCGCTGACTAAAGGCAGCGTGGCAGACGCCATCGCCGATATCGCACGCCAGCATCAGTGGCTGCGGCTGGAGCTGACGGTGGACAACAGCCACCGCATCAGCCAGATGATTCGCCAGTCGGAAATCGATTTTGGCCTGATTCTCGATCCCGCCGGGCAGAGCGGACTGGAAGTGCTGGCGTTTGCCGAACTGGAGATGGGCGTGGTGATGGCCGCTGACCATCCGCTTAGCACGAGGCCGCTGCTGTCGCTCAGCGAACTCAGTCATGAGCGACACATTGTGCCTGGCGCGGCGCTGGTGGTCCACGAACGTGTCGATGCGCTGTACCGCAAGCAGGGCCTGGCGCCGGAAAACATTATCGCCTGTAACGACATCCGCCTGATTCGCAGCCTGATCGCGCAGGGCACCGGCATCAGCGTGCTGAGCCTGCTGGACGTGATGACCGAGGTGCAGGAGAACCAGCTCTGCTTTGTACCGCTCAGGCATAGCGTGATGCGACCGCTGACCCTGGCGCTATGTACTGCGCCGTCGCGCCAGCTGTCGCGGGCGGCGCAGATGGTGATTCAGCGTATGACTGAGGTGATAGAGGCGATGGCCAGTGTCAGGCCCGCAGGCGGGCCATAATCACGTTCAGTACCCGGTTTCGGCATGCGGCGCGCGGGTTTTGCTGGCACCGGCACCGCCCGATGGACGGGCGATAATAATACCGAGAATACCGCCGGCAATCAGCGCCATCGCCACAATCAGCAATCCTGAGTGATAACTTTGCGTCGCATCTTTCATTTTTCCCAGCAGCGGCGGTAAACCCAGTCCGACAAAGTTTGCCACCGTATTGATAAAGGCAATCGATGCCGCAGCGGCTACGCCAGCTAATTTTTCCGTCGTCACGGCCCAGAATATTGGCGTCAGGGCAAAGTTAAGCCCGACGGTGAAGACCAGCAAAATATAAGCCAGCAGCAGGCTGCCCGAATAAATCGCGCCGGTTAATGCCAGACCCGATAAAATTAATGGCAAGCCCATATGCCAGGCGCGTTCACCGCTGCGATCGGAATGGCGTCCGTTTAAATACATAAATACGCAGGCCATCACAAAGGGCAGGGCGGATAACAGGCTGATAATAAAATTGCTCTGCTCTGCGGCCATGCTTTTAATAATCAACGGCATAAACAACGTAATACCGATCGAGCCAAACGCCTGTAAGAACCACACCAGACTGAGCAATAACACCGTGCGATCTTTTAATGCCTGCAGCCAGGAGTGGTTCTTATTCAGGGTAACACCCAGATTGTCCTGTTCGAGGCGCTGACGCAGCCAGTGTTTTTGCGGTATAGTTAACCAGACAGCATCGTCGGGCTTATCGGGTAAGCGCCACAGCACCAGACAACCAAGCACCACCGCGGGAATGCCTTCCAGCGCGAAAAGCCAGCGCCAGCCTGCGATATCGGCAATGCCATGCATATTGAGAATGGCACCGGAAATGGGCAGACCAATAATCGACGCGCCCACCGATCCCATATAAAAGAAAGACATTGCACGTGCGCGGTTACTTTTAGGGAACCAGCAGGAAATATAATAGATAATACCCGGCGCAAAACCGGCTTCGGCCATGCCGAGTAAAAAACGCATTACATATAACTGATTGGCGCTATGAACCAGCGCCATGCCGGTACTGACAATACCCCAGGTAATCATAATGCGCGCTATCCAGCGCCGGGCGCCGACTTTGGTCATTATGACATTACTGGGAATTTCAAACAGAATGTAGGAAATATAGAACATGCCGACACCGAGGCCGTACATGCTGGTGGTAAGCCCGAGATCGGCATTCATTTGCAGCGCAGCGATAGAGATATTAGTTTTATCGAGATTAGCGACAAAATAACAGATTACGATAAACGGGATGATGCGCTTATTTAATTGACTCAACGTAGAACCAGAAACATCGGAACTTATCATATCCACCTCGTCACGCAGCATTACGCCACTCCGCGCCGGCAGACAGGCGCAAGGGTAGCGATGTCATGAATGATCTGTTTCGCTTGCTAAGCAATAAATGAAGTGCAGCCGAAAATAAAAATCATTTTATTTCGGCCACGCGGCAGCATTAACTATGCCGATAGTGATATTGCACATGAGCGATATAAATCGTCATGAGTAAGAAGTGTAGTACAATCTATTTTGATTGTACTACAATAGAGATCACAGATTGGACGATTGGCAGGCGTTAAACGATCGCGGCGTAATCACCGGTACCCTCCGGCCAGGGTGTGAGCAGGTCGAAGCCGGTATCCGTGACGGCGACAGTGTGCTCCCACTGCGCGGACAGGGAGCGATCTTTGGTCACCACCGTCCAGCCATCAGACAGCACGCTGGTGCCCGCTTTGCCGGCGTTAATCATGGGCTCAATGGTAAAAATCATGCCAGCCTGCAGCGCCAGCCCCTGGCCCGGCGTGCCGTAATGCAAAATTTGCGGATCGCCGTGGTAGATCTCGCCGACGCCGTGACCGCAATACTCGCGTACCACGGAAAAACCGGCCTTTTCAGCGACCTGCTGAATAGCCGCACCGATATCGCCCAGCGTTGCTCCGGGTTTCACCACCCGAATGCCTGCCACCATTGATTCATACGTCACGTCAACCAGGCGCTTAGCGCGTACCGACGGCTGACCGACGAAATACATGCGGCTGGTGTCGCCGTACCAGCCGTCTTTGATGATCGCCACATCGATATTAACGATGTTACCGTCTTTGAGCTTTTTCTCGCCCGGAATACCGTGGCACACCACGTGATTGACCGAGGTGCAAACGGTACGGGTGTAACCCTGATAGCCAATGTTAGCCGGAATGACCTTTAGCTCATTGACAATATAGTCGTGACAGCGGCGATCCAGTTCATCGGTGGTAACGCCGGGTTTCACCCAGGGCGCGATCATCTCCAGGACTTTGGCGGCGGCGTGACCGGCGGCGCGCGCCCGTTCAATCTCTTCAGCGGTATGCAGTTTAATACTCATTGCGCGATTCCCTGCGGAATAAAGGAAGGTTGGTCAAGCAGCTGCGCCAGTTCAGCGCCGCCATCACGTTCGACCCGCATCAGCAGGCGCGTCAGTTCCTGATGGCTGAGCTGCGGATAAAGTTCGGCCAGCATGCCGATTTTCATCCAGTGCTCCGCCTGCGCGTTGATCGAACGACTGAGCGCCGTGCTGGCGATGCGCAGGTTCTCATGCATTAAATCCGAAATTTTGACGATACCCATGGCTGGCCTTTATATGAAACGTATATGATATGTATATAGCATATCCACAACGGCATGATTTGCAAGCTCAGATTTTCAGCTGTGCGTGAATTTGCGAAATTTGTCAGAAAATCAAATACATTGTTTAGACCACTACGTTCTCGTTTCCACGCGGATCGAAATACTTTTGGATCATAGAAAGATTTTTATGACCGGGCAGCCGTGGCGATTCACGTGAAAGGAAATGAGGTGATACGAAAACGGCACGGCTTTTGCTTGACTCACTTTTTGGCATCAAAGGGTGGGGGAGCAATGGATGACGCACTGAGTTGGTTACAGGCCTCAAGGCAAAGCGATATTGCCAGCCTGCAACGCCTTAGCCAGACCGGCAAACTCATTACCACCGTCAGCGAGCTGGTGCATCAGCTTCAGCGCGAGCGGGGGGCGAGCAATCTGTGGATATGTTCAGAAGGCAGGCTTTACGGCGAGCAGCGGCTCGCCAGTGAGCAGGATGTGACGCGCTGCCAACGGGATTTTTGCCAGGCCTTACCCAGGGTTGAAGCCCAGCCGGGATACAGCCGCTTCTGTAACCTGATCGCCGCCGCGCTGCAGGCCCTGGCTGGATTACCGGCGTTGCGCCAGCAGATTACGCAACAGCAGATCGCGCACGCGCAGGCCGTTGCGGCGTTCAGTACCATTATCCGTAGCTTACTGAACCTGGTTTTTGAGGCCGCCGACACCGCCAGCCATCCTGACATTACCCGCGCGCTCATTGCGCTGTTCAGCTTTATGCAGGGCAAAGAGCTGACGGGACAGGAACGCGCCCTGGGAGCGGCCGGCTTTGCTGCCGGACAATTCAGCGCGGAGCAGCGCAGCGCCATGGTGGCCTTAATTGAAGCACAGGAACAAAGCTTTTCGACATTCCAGCAGTTTGCCGATGAGGCGGTTTTACACCACTGGCAGCCGCTGGCGCAGGCCAGTCGTGAAATTGAACGACTGCGA
The DNA here is from genome assembly GCF_016643525.1 of Pantoea sp. Morm. Taxonomy (NCBI): domain Bacteria; kingdom Pseudomonadati; phylum Pseudomonadota; class Gammaproteobacteria; order Enterobacterales; family Erwiniaceae; genus Pantoea; species Pantoea sp. Morm. The sequence continues at coordinate 8,556 of NZ_VOQX01000051.1, forward strand.
CGCATTGCCTGTACCGACTGTCGGCGGGACGACAGTGGCGCGCTGCACTGGTTTTCGCTGCTGTCACAGCGCATCGACCAAATGAAATTGCTGGAGGATCGGCTGTCAGCCACGCTGATGTTGCGCTGCCGCGAGGCGATCGCACTGGCACAGCATCAGGCAGCTGAACCTCTGCATGTGGCGCAGTCGGGCTGCGATTTTACATTATATGTCTCCGGGGTGGACTGGCTGCCCACCGAGTCCGGTGCGCTGAACAGCGACGGGCTGGCACCCCAGCTGGGTCGTTCACTGCTGTCGTTGATCACGGAGCAGTCTCAGCGTTTACAGCATCAGGCCAATGAGCTGGCCACCCTGCGCGCCACGCTGGAAGAGCGCAAACTGCTCGACCAGGCCAAAACCTGGCTGATGCAGCAGCATGGGCTGAGTGAAGAGCACGCCTGGCAACGGCTGCGTAAAAGCGCGATGGATCAGAATAAACGGCTACCGGAAATCGCCCAGGCGATCGTCACGGTGGCAGCCACAATGAAGAGATAACTCTAAAGCGTTAGCTGCACAATGCTTGTGCGTGGTCTGCGTCACAAACGTGCAAAATCGGTTAAAAAACCAGCCCGGCGAAAGCCCTGATCGCCACGCGCAGGGCCGTTTCAAAGCTGGCATGCAGTTTGCTTTACCCTATTAAGTGTATGCATTTGCTTTGCCAACGGCGGTAAAGCGAGTGCTTTTGGATAAAGGCGTCCATCTCCCTGTGAAAGCAGTGGAGAGGACGCCTTTTTTTATTTCCTGAGGGTGGCAAAAAATGAGCAAATCGCCAGTTTCACTGTCTCGACGTCAACTGCTGTTATCCAGCGCCGCCGCTGGCGGGCTGTGGCTGTTGCCGGGATTGCGCAACGCCGTATGGGCGGCGGGTTCCGATGCGCCAGAAAAAGCCACCGTGCGGGTGGGATTTATTCCACTGACCGACTGTGCGCCGGTCGTCATGGCCTCGGTGAAAGGCTTCGATAAAAAATATGGTCTGACGCTACAGCCCAGTAAAGAAGCCAGTTGGGCAGCCGTCCGCGACAAACTGATCTCCGGTGAGCTCGATGCGGCACACGTCCTGTACAGCATGATCTATGGCCTGCAACTGGGCGTTGCCGGCCCTCAGCATGCGATGGCGAACCTGATGACGCTCAATAACAATGGCCAGGCAATCTCCCTGTCGAACCAGCTTAAAGCGCAAAAGGTCACCGATGCCGCCAGCCTGAAAAAGACCATCGACAGCAAGGCCAAAGGCAGTCTCACCTTTGCGCATACCTTTCCGACCAGTACCCACGCGATGTGGCTCTACTACTGGCTGGCGAATGCCGGTATCAATCCATTTGATGACGTGCGCACTGTCGTCGTGCCGCCGCCGCAGATGGTGATGAATATGAAGATTGGCAATATGAGCGGCTTCTGTGTGGGCGAGCCGTGGAATCAGCGCGCTATCAGTGATGATATTGGTTTTACCGTCGCTACCAGTCAGCAGATTTGGCCCGATCACCCCGAAAAAATTCTTGGCACCCGCGCCGCGTGGGTGAAAGAGAACCCCAATACGGCGCGCGCGCTGACGGCGGCTGTCCTGGAGGCGGCACGCTGGATCGATGCCTCCGATGATAACCGCCGCGAAACGGCGCAGGTGCTGGCCGGACGCGCCTGGATCAACACCAAACCTGAGATTCTGCAGGGTCGCATGCTCGGCCAGTACGAAAACGGGCTGGGACAGAAATGGCAGGACCCGCATGCGATGCGCTTCTTCCATGACGGCAGCGTCAGTTTCCCGTATCTGTCCGATGGCATGTGGTTCCTCACCCAGCTTAAGCGCTGGGGAATGCTGACCGAGGATCCGGACTATCTGGACGTCGCAAAGCAGATCAACCGAATTGATATCTACAAACAGGCAGCGAGCGCCGTCGGCAACATCACGTTGCCCGGCAGTGAGATGCGCAGCAGCACCCTGATCGACGGCAAGGTGTGGGATGGCACGAATCCTGCCGTTTACGCCGCCAGCTTTGCCATTAACCACAAAGAGAGGTCGTGATGAAAAGCCAGACTCGCTCCCTGACGCAGCCTGAGACGCTGCCCACCCGGGCCACGGTGGTGCCCCTTCAGGTCACGCCAAAAAAGATGCGCTCGCCTGCGCGCCTGCGTCCGTTTTTGCAGCGTGCCATTCCCGCGCTGTGCGGTGTGATGCTTCTGCTTCTGATCTGGCAGATCGCGGCCCTTTCCAGCAAAGGCTTTCCCGGCCCGTACGCCACCTGGGAAGCGGCAAAAATCCTGTTCGCCGATCCGTTCTATAACAACGGCCCTAACGATCAGGGCATCGGCTGGAATGTGCTGGCCTCGCTGCAGCGCGTCGCTATCGGCTTTGGCCTGGCCGCGCTGGTGGGGATTCCCGCAGGCTTTCTGCTGGGGCGTTTTGCCTTTGTGGCACGCATGTTCAATCCGGTTATCGCGCTACTGCGTCCGGTCAGCCCGCTGGCCTGGCTGCCTATCGGCCTGCTGCTGTTCCAGCGCGCCGAACCGGCCTCCAGCTGGACCATTTTTATCTGTTCTATCTGGCCGATGATTATTAATACCGCCGAAGGTGTACAGCGCATTCCACAGGATTACCTCAATGTGGCGCGCGTGCTGCAACTGTCGGAATGGACCATCCTGCGCCGCATCCTGTTTCCCGCCGTTCTGCCTGCGGTGCTGACCGGGGTCCGCCTGTCGATTGGTATCGCCTGGCTGGTGATCGTGGCTGCCGAAATGCTGACGGGAGGCCTGGGGATCGGCTTCTGGATCTGGAACGAGTGGAACAACCTCAATGTTGTAAACATCCTGATTGCCATTTTGCTGATTGGCGTCGTCGGCCTGCTACTGGAGCAGGGACTGATGCTGCTGGCGCGTCGCTTTAGCTGGGATAAATAAGGGGAACACTATGCAACCTATCATTCGTGTACAGCAGGTCAGCCAGCGTTTTACCACTTCCGGCGGCGATTTTCTGGCGCTCGATAATGTCAGCTTTGATATTCATCAGGGGGAAACCCTGAGCCTGATCGGCCACTCCGGCTGTGGTAAATCCACGCTGCTCAACCTGATCGCCGGTTTAACCCGACCTACCAGCGGCGTCCTGTTATGCGATAACCGCGAAGTCACCGGCCCCGGCCCTGAGCGCGCCGTTGTGTTTCAAAACCACTCGCTGTTGCCCTGGCTGACGGCGTATCAGAACGTTGAGCTGGCGGTAGAGCAGGTGTTTAAAGGCAAGATGAACAAGGCGGAAATGCGTGACTGGATCGAGCACAACCTGAACCAGGTGCAAATGAGTCATGCCATGCATAAACGCCCCGGCGAGATCTCCGGCGGCATGAAGCAGCGTGTCGGTATCGCCCGCGCGCTGGCAATGAAACCTCGCGTGCTGCTGCTCGACGAACCCTTCGGTGCGCTGGATGCCTTAACGCGCGCGCATCTGCAGGACAGCGTCATGCGCATCCAGCAGGCGCTGAACACCACCATCGTCCTGATTACCCATGATGTGGATGAAGCCGTGTTGCTGTCCGATCGGGTACTGATGATGACCAACGGTCCGGCGGCGCAGGTGGGCGATATCCTGACGATCGACCTGGTCCGGCCGCGTTCACGCGTGGCGCTGGCGGATGACGTGCGTTATCACCAGCTGCGCCAGAAAGTGCTGCATTTTCTCTACGAAAAACAGACTTCGGCGGCATAAGGACGACACCATGAGACAACGGCTGCTGGTTGCGGGTAACGGGATGGCGGGCATGCACATGGTAGAAACTCTGTTGCAGCTGGCGCCGATGCGTTACGACATCACTGTGATTGGCCGTGAGCCGCACGGCAACTATAACCGTGTGCTGTTGTCGCCGCTGCTGGCCGGAGAAACCACCGTTGAGCAAACGCTGATCCACGACCCTGACTGGTATCACCGTCACGGCATAACATTGCGGGTGGGAGAGACGGTGGAACAGGTGAATATTGCTGAGCGGACCTTACGCACCGACCAGCGCCTGCTGCACTGGGACCGCCTGGTACTGGCGACCGGATCGCAGCCCTGCAGGCCGTCTGTTCCAGGCAGCGACCTGCCGCATGTCAGCACGTTTCGCACGCTGCAGGATGTGAACACTTTGCTGGCCGGGCACGGTCCGGTAGTGGTGGTCGGTGGGGGCTATCTGGGTATTGAAGCCGCCGCCGGACTTCAGGCGCAGGGACGTCAGGTCACGCTGATTCATCGTCAGTCACGTTTGCTGGACAGACAGCTGGATATCAGGGCAGGGGAATTACTGCTGGCTCAGCTCCGGGCGCGCGGCATTCGCTGTGAACTGAATGCCAGCCTTGCGGCGATCCGCACGGATAGCGTGATCCTCCACGATGGCCGTGTGCTGGCGGCGCAGCAGGTGGTGATGGCCATTGGTGTCCAGCCGGCGATCGCCCTGGCGCAGGCCGCCGATATTCCCTGTCAGCGCGGCATTCTGGTGGATCGCCAGTTGCGCACTGCGCACGCCGGAATTTATGCCGTAGGCGAATGTTGTGAAATCAGCGGCGAGACCTTCGGTCTGGTCGCGCCCTGTCTGGCCCAGGCAAAGATTCTGGCGGCGCAACTGGCCGATCGGCCTCAGGGAGATTTCTACAGTGCGGCCACGGGCACCCGTCTCAAAGTCAGCGGCATTTCCCTGTTTAGCGCTGGTGACGTTCGCGAAGCCCCGTCTGTCACCAGTTTTGACCCGATCGCCGGGCACTATCGCCGCCTGTTCCTCAAAGACGGCCGACTGAACGGCGTGCTGCTGTATGGCGACTGCCAGCAAAGTGGCGCGCTGCTGAACCAACTCCATAATGCCGGACCGGTTTCTGTGAATACGCTGTTCGGCCTTGATGAACCTGAAACGCAGCCGCTGGCTGCAGGAAACCCTGTGATGAGCCAAACGAAACCTGTATTAGCCGTGGTGGGTCACGGCATGGTCAGCCACCATTTTCTGGAGCAGCTGGTCGCCCGTAACCTGCATCAGCATTATCACATTGTGGTCTACGGCGAAGAGCGCTATCAGGCTTACGATCGGGTTCACCTTTCTGAGTATTTCATCGGTAAAACGGCAACAGAGTTGTCGCTGGTGAGCGAGGATTTTTTTGCCCGGAACGCAATTGAACTGCGCAGCGGTTGCCGGGTAGAGGCGATCGATCGCCAGCAGCGCAGCCTGCGTGACAGCGCGGGACGTGAGCTGGCCTGGGATAAGCTGGTGTTGGCCACCGGCTCCCGCGCCTTTGTACCACCGGTACCCGGCCATGACGCCGGGCGCTGCTTTGTCTACCGCACGCTGGACGATCTGGATGCCATCGCAGCTTGTGCCCGCCAGAGTCAGCGCGGCGTGGTGATCGGCGGCGGGCTGCTGGGGCTGGAAGCCGCCAATGCGCTGAAGCAACTGGGGTTGGAGACGCACGTGGTTGAGTTTGCGCCGCGCCTGATGGCCGTGCAACTGGATGACGGCGGGGCGCTGATGCTGCGGCAAAAGATCGACTCGCTGGGCGTGACGGTGCATACCTCGAAGCAGACCGAACAGATTGCCACCCAGCCTGACGGCAGTCTGGTGCTGCACTTTGCCGATGGCGGCGAGCTGGCCACCGATCTGGTGCTGTTCTCTGCCGGTATCCGCCCGCGTGATGAGCTGGCCCGGAGCGCCGACATCAGCGTGGGGCCGCGCGGCGGCATTACCATCAATGATCAATGCCAGACGAGTGACAGCGACATTTATGCTATCGGCGAATGCGCGTTGTGGAACGGGCAGATTTTTGGCCTGGTAGCGCCTGGCTACCAGATGGCGCGTGTGCTGGCCGGCCATCTGGCGGCCGAACCGGCGCAGTTCACCGGTGCCGACATGAGCACTAAACTGAAGCTGCTGGGCGTAGAAGTCGCCTCCTTTGGCGATGCGCACGGCAAAACGCCGGGCAGCCTGAGCTACCACTGGGCCAACGGGCCAAAAGGCATTTACAAGAAGATCGTGGTTAGCGCCGACAATGCACGACTGCTGGGCGGCGTGCTGGTGGGAGACAGCAGCGACTATGCCACGCTCCTGCAAATGATGTTAAACGCCATGCCGCTGCCGACGGCAGCGGAAGCGCTGATTTTGCCTGCGTTGAATGGCGCGCCGGCCAAAGGGTTGGGCGTCGCTGCGCTGCCGGACAGTGCCCAGGTGTGTTCCTGCCATAACGTCAGTAAAGGCGATATCTGCCATGCGGTGCAGAGTGGCTGTGGCGATATGGCCAGTATAAAAAGCTGCACTAAAGCCGCAACAGGCTGTGGCGGCTGCGCCGCGCTGGTAAAACAGGTGATGGAGCTTCAGCTGGAAAACCTGGGCGTCGCTGTTAAAAAAGACATCTGTGAGCACTTCGCCTATTCCCGTCAGGAGCTGTATCACCTGATCCGTATTAATGGCATCAAAACCTTTGACGATCTGCTGGCCAGCCACGGACGGGGTTGTGGTTGCGAGGTATGCAAACCGCTGGTGGGGTCGCTACTGGCCTCGTGCTGGAACGATTACCTGCTGAAACCGGCACATTTACCGTTACAGGACACGAATGACCGTTACTTTGCCAATATCCAGAAAGATGGCACCTATTCGGTCGTACCGCGCGTGCCGGGGGGCGAGATCACGCCACAGGGCCTGATTGCCATCGGCGAAGTGGCCGTGCGTTACGATCTCTATACCAAAATTACCGGCGGCCAGCGTATCGATCTGTTTGGTGCGCGTCTGGACCAGCTGCCTGCTATCTGGGAAACCCTGCTGGAAGCCGGTTTTGAAACCGGTCATGCCTACGGAAAATCCCTACGTACGGTGAAATCCTGCGTCGGCTCGACCTGGTGCCGTTATGGCGTGCAGGATTCTACCGCCTTCGCCATCGCGCTGGAGAACCGGTATAAGGGTCTGCGCGCACCGCATAAGATCAAGATGGCGGTGTCCGGCTGCACCCGCGAATGTGCGGAAGCACAAAGTAAAGATATCGGGGTCATCGCCACGGAAAACGGCTGGAACCTGTACGTCTGCGGCAATGGCGGCATGAAGCCGCGCCATGCGGAACTGTTTGCCAGCGATCTGGACGATGACACGCTAATCCAGTACGTCGACCGGATTCTGATGTTCTACGTGCGCACGGCGGATCGCCTGCAGCGTACCAGCGTCTGGATGGATAACATGGAGGGCGGGCTGGACTACCTGCGTGAGGTGGTGATTCATGACAGCCTGGGGATCGCCGCCACGCTGGAACAGGAAATGCAACAGGTGGTGGACACCTGGCAATGCGAATGGCAGACCACGCTGGCCGATCCCTCGCGACGTGCGCTGTTTACCGCCACAGTGAACAGCGATCAGCCGGATGAAACGCTGCACTATGCACGCGTGCGCGGACAGCGCCAGCCACACAAGGCCAGTGGTATTCCCCTGATGCATCTGCCCGTCGAACCCTGGAGCGAAATCTGCCCACTGGAGGCCATTCCGCCAGAGGCCGGCATCGGAGCCCGTCTTGGCAGCGTCCGTATTGCCTTATTCCGCATGGGTGATGACTGTTATGCGCTGGAGGATCGTGAGCCGGGCAGCGAAGCCAGCGTACTGTCACGCGGTATCCTTGGTGATGTTGCGGGGGAGCCGGTGGTGATCTCGCCGCTTTACAAACAGCGTGTACGCCTGCGTGACGGACAGAGCCTTGATAATCCCCAGCATCAGCTGCGTTGCTGGCCGGTTAAACTGGAGGACGGCCAGGTCTGGGTCGCAAACCGTCCGCTTAACCTGATGGCGCAGGCATCATGAAAACTACCTGCGCTTATTGCGGGGTGGGCTGCGGCGTCGAGGTCACGCAGCCGCAGAGCGCGTCGCCTCAGGTCAGTGGCGATACCCGTCATCCGGCGAATGCCGGGCGGCTATGCGTAAAGGGCGCGGCACTGGGCGAAACCCTGACACAGGCCGGACGGTTGCTGCATCCTCAGCTTCATCACCAGCGGGTCAGCATGGAGACGGCACTGGATGCCGCGGCTGATGGTTTGCGCAGGATTATCGATGCGCATGGCCCGGAGGCAGTGGCTTTCTACGGTTCCGGCCAGTTGCTCACGGAAGATTACTATGTGGCTAACAAGCTGATGAAAGGCTTTCTCGGCGTCGCCAACATCGATACCAATTCACGCCTGTGTATGGCCTCCGCGGTGACAGGCTATAAGCGGGCATTTGGGGCGGATGCCGTACCGTGCTGTTACGAGGATCTGGATGAGGCCGAGGTAGTCATTCTTGTCGGCTCGAACGCCGCCTGGGCCCATCCGGTGCTGTTTCAGCGCCTGAAACAGGCAAAAGCGCAGCGCCCTGAGATGCAGGTTGTGGTTATCGATCCGCGCCGCACGGCCAGTTGTGAATTCGCCGATCTGCATTTACCGCTCCGGCCGGGCAGCGATCCGGCCCTGTTCTCGGGCCTGCTGCACTGGCTGGAACAGCATGACGGCATTGACGTCACGATGCTGCCGCATCTGGACGGTATAGACACAACCTTACGGGCCGCGTGGCAGTGGGATGGTGCGGCGGTGGCAGCCCAATGTGATATCAGCCAGGAAGTGATCGCTGCGTTCTACCAGTTGTTCGCCCGGCATGAGCGCGTACTGACCTTATGGTGCATGGGCATTAACCAGTCACAAAGCGGCAGTGACAACAACAATGCTATTCTCAATGCGCACCTGCTGAGCGGCAAGATTGGCCGACCCGGCTGCGGCCCGTTTTCGCTGACCGGACAGCCGAATGCGATGGGCGGGCGGGAAGTAGGGGGGCTGGCCAACCAACTGGCGGCGCATATGAGTTTCACCGCAGAAGATTGCGACCGTTTACAGCGTTTCTGGCGCAGTCCGCGTATGGCGCGTGAGCCCGGCCTGACGGCGGTTGATCTGTTTGACGCCATTGACCGTGGAGCAATCAAAGCTGTGTGGATTATGGGCACCAATCCGGCGGTTTCGATGCCAGAAGGCAATCGCATTGCCCGGGCGCTGGCTGCCTGTCCGCTGGTAATTGTGTCAGACGTGCTGGCGCAAACGGATACCACCGCCTTTGCGCATATTTTGCTACCCGCGCAGGGCTGGGGGGAAAAGAACGGCACCGTGACCAATTCTGAACGCCGGATTTCCCGTCAGCGCGCGTTTATGCCTCCGGCCGGAGAAGCTAAACCGGACTGGTGGTTACTCGCGCAGGTCGCCCAGCGTCTGGGCTTTCATGAAGGCTTTACCTGGACGCATCCGGCAGCCATCTTCCGCGAACATGCGGCGTTGTCGGGGTTTGAGAACAACGGCCAGCGCGCCTTTGATATCAGCGGTCTGGCCGGTATGAGCGACGCACAGTGGGATGCGATGAAGCCGGTACAGTGGCCAATCAACGCTCGTTATCCCGAGGGCTGCGCCCGGCTGTTTAGCGACCGGCACTTTTACCATCCTGATGGTAAAGCCCGCCTGTTGCCACCGGCCACGCCGCAGCCAGTGGTGTGCGAAACGGCTTACCCGTTATTAATGAACAGCGGACGGATCCGCGATCAGTGGCACACCATGACGCGTACCGGCCTGGTTCCCCGGCTCATGCAGCATTGTGATGAGCCATTTGCAGCCCTGCATCCGCAGGACGCACAACGCTATGGCCTGTGCGCGGGCGCACTGGCACGGGTGCAGTCCGACGCGGGCTGGGTGACGGTGCGTGTGACGCTGGACAGCGGTCTGCGGCGCGGTGAGATCTTTGTCCCTATGCACTGGAACCGACAGTTCAGCCTGCAGGGCACGGTCGGCAGACTGGTGGCTTCAACCCGCTGTCCAGTCTCGGCACAGCCTGCATTTAAACAAACCGCTGTGCGTATCCACCCGCTCAACGCCAGCTGGCAGGGCTGGCTCTGGCAGCGCGATGCAAGCCCGCCTGATGCGCTGCGCTACTGGGCGCGAACGCCCTATGAGGGCGTGCAACGCTTTAGCCTGGCCGGAGACGGTTCGCCAGAAAAATGGCTCATGGCAACGATCCCGCTGACCGGGCTGCAACTGCAAACCGCCCATGCGACGGAATCGTATTATCGCCTGCTGGCCTGGCGCAACGGTGAGCTGCACCTGGTTTTTTATGCAGGCGCGTCTTTACCCGAGATCAACCATGACTGGGTTGCTCAGGCTTTTCGCCAGGCACCTGTGAATGCGGCGGACCGGCATGCTCTGCTGGCGGGACAATCGGCACAACGTGCCGTGGCTGGCCGGACGATCTGTAGCTGCTTTGGCGTTGGGGAAAACACCATCTTACAGGCGATTAAACAGGGCTGTCACAGCACTCAGGCACTGGGTAACGCACTCAACTGTGGTACCAACTGCGGCTCCTGCCTGCCGGAGCTAAAACACCTTTTGCTTTCCGTTGCTGTACCGGAGGAAGAATGATGATTGCGATCAACCCTTTAGATAAACTGCTGGCGCCGGACAACGCGTCCAGCCCTGGCAAAGTCTGGCTGGTAGGGGCCGGACCGGGGGATGTGGATCTACTGACAGTCAAGGCGCTGCGCCTGCTGCAACGTGCGGATGTCGTGGTCTATGATCGCCTGGTCAGCGAAGCGGTGATGGCGGAAGTCGCCAGCAGTGCACTCTGTATCGACGTGGGTAAACAGCCGGGTCATCACGGCCTGAAGCAGGCTCAGATTAATCAACTGCTGGTGGACCTGGCTGCCAGCGGGCGCAATGTCGTGCGTTTAAAAGGCGGCGATCCCTTTATCTTTGGCCGTGGCGGTGAAGAGATGGTCAGCCTGCAGCAGGCGAATATTGTCTGCGAAGTGGTGCCCGGTATTACCGCCGCAGTGGGCTGTGCGGCTGCCAGCGGCATTCCGCTGACGCACCGTGACTGTGCCCAGTCATTGCGCTTTATCACCGGACACGGGCGCAGCGGCGAACCGCAGCTGGATGCGGCGGCGCTGACCGCGACCAATCAGACGCTGGTGTTTTACATGGGATTAAGCTGGAGCAGCGTGATTAGCGCCCGGTTACGGGAATATGGCCGCAGCGAGGCGACGCCGGTGGCGATCATTGAAAACGGTACGCGTCAGAACCAGCGGGTGCTGATCACCACGCTGGCCGGGTTGCCTGAAACTGTTGAACAGCAAAAACCGGTGTCGCCGTCGTTACTGATTGTGGGCGATGTGGTGCGCTATTACCGTGCCGATCGAGTTGCAACGCATGGGTGTGAATTGGAGTTAAGTGATATTGCAGCGCACTGATGCTCACCGTGCCGAAGGAAGGGACACGGTTTCTACGGCTGGGGGTGAGACGGTCGTAAAAAGCATTATCTGCGAATCTGTAGTGACAGCCCCTATCATAAGTGCCTTTCGCATAAAACTTATTCCTGTCAGTTACCTCACTCAGACATTTTTCTTAAGATTTTACCCTAAATAAACGCTATCGCTGCATTACAAAACCGGCAATCTGTCGGACACTGAGGCCCGTTTGCATGGTATCCAGAACGCTTCACCATAACCTGATGTTTACCACTGCCAGTCGCGCCATGCTTTTTCTTCTCAGTCCAGGTAAACTTTATTCTGGCTGGTAAGGGCGGGCCGAAATCCGTCCGAAAAAGGCCAAAGAAAAATCTAACTGTCTGATTATAAAGTTATGAATTAGTAAGTATTACTACCATTTATATGCAGGCATCGTGCCCATATATCGTTGAATTTTCTGGATTAAGCGGGCGGTTTTTAACAAATATGATACATATACCGCATATTCAGAAATGCATGATTTGCAAGTTCAGATTTTCGCCTGTACGAAAATGTCCGAAATTTGTCCGTAATTACATATGCCTCATACCAGTACGTACTCATCGCCACGGAAGTCGGGATACTTCTGCGTCATCGAGAGATTCTTATGACCCAGCAACCGCTGTGTAAACACCTCACCATAATGCGCGTCAAATAACCTTCCCGATTAACTGCGGATCTCATGGAAAGCTGGCGGGTTGTCCGCCTCATCCAGACCGCAGCGGGTTCGCGCCTGCGTCAGATTTTCCGGGCGCGGCGGCAGGTCTGGTTACGGTGGAGGTTAGCATCATAAGTTTCAGGCCTTTTGATCATATTTTACTTTTTCCATCAGCAAATTACCCCGACAACACTATGCGAATGAACGTTTGGATTCCTGGCGTGTTTATGGGAATTGAGATAAATCGCTTCCGGATGAAGCCGGCACTCTTTGCCGTGTAGCTCCGGGCATGGGTAGATTCGCCCTTCGCGTGCCCAGCGGCGCATAGCGGACAGGGAAGGCGGCTGAGAATAGGTTTCGCTCGCCCACTCGGTCAGGGTGAGCAGCTTAGCCATGATTAACTTCCAGATTTCGGTCCATTAAAAAACCCCGCAAAAACGGGGTTTCATTGTTTATCTCTGTCACGTTTATCCTGCTCAGGCTTCCATTCAAGCCCGCACATATCGCAGGAAAACTTCCCGTCAGGGCGCTTTCGTGGTCCCACAGCGGCTTAAAATGCGCCCTGACGCAGCGGTTTCACCGCGGGCGTTAATAAGTGGCGCCTTATCTCATCACTCCGGACCTTAGCCCTCAATAGACCGGGTCGAACACCAGATTCCAGGTGAAGTGGAGCGGCAGTAGCCTGAAGATATGCATAATTACTTCCGTGAACGCCTGGTGTGAAGTTAATGCGTGTTTTTCGTTTCATGGCAACGCCCCCTGATGAAGATAGCGTTGCATCGACCCGTTGAACTCACAGCGCAGAGCGGCCTGAGATTATATCGATTGCTCTGCTGACATGCGGACGTCAGCAGATACCAGCGGGACATAAATTGCCAGCTTGAGTGCAGGGGAGTCATTTGACGTAAACGTTGAATAGCTGAATGTCCGCGTTATCCCGTCTTTCCCTGTGAGTTTTTTCTCTCCGGACACCGGTGCCGTTATCACATGCTCGCTCCACCATGTATCAAACTCCGGGCATTCACGGCTTAAGCGTTCTACCAGCGCAGTGAAGGTCTCATTGTCTGCATTTCGTGAATAACTGGAATGAAACAGGCCAAGCATTCTCTGTGCCTCTGCAGGCCAGGTGTCGCCAAAAAGGTATCTGGCTGCCTCTGTAGTGAACATGAAAACCATGATATTTCGCTCATTCGCGGCCAACAGGCTGAAGTCCGTGATGACCTGTTCTGCTGCAGAATTCCACACCAATACATCCCATCTGTCATTGGTGACGTAGGCAGGCTCATTCAGCGCCCTGACCAGATGCGATAAGCTAGCCGGGACTTCCTGTTCGATATCTGCACTTTTTTTCCGGCCTGTCAGTGTTTTCAGGTGCAGAAATTCTGCCTCGTTCAGCTGCAGAGCTTTACACAGGGCGTTAACTATCCGTTCGGAAAGCGTGCTGACCCGTCCCTGTTCGATTTTGGTATACCATTCCGTACTTATTCCCAGCATCGCCGCAACTTCCTCACGCCTTAGCCCGGGCGTTCGCCGTCTTTCTGGCCCGGCAGAGGGGGGACGCTCAGGCTTAACCCTTGCACGTCGTGAACGTAAAAACTGACTGAGCTCAGTATTCTTAACCATTTTTTGAACCTGGTAGTAAATTATACCTGTATAAAACTAGTGTATTTTACGCCGTTTTTGGTCGCCCTATGATGGTTTCATATTGTTCTATGCCCTCAGGAGAATATGACCATGAAAGCTGCTGTGCTTACTGCCTTTGGCCGTCCGCTAGACGTTAAGAATGTGCCTGCACCGGTGATGGGAACCGGGGAAGTCATTGTCGATGTGGTTGCGGCGCCCGTTCTCTCCTACACGAATGAAGTACTGAGTGGGGAGAGAAAATATCTTTTACCTGTGCCGGTCATCCCGGGTTGTGGTGCTATCGGAAAGGTTCGCCAGACCGGCCCTGACTCAGCCTGGCTGAAACCAGGAGACTGGGTATTCTGCGATCCGACGGTGCGTTCCCGCGACAACGCGCTGTCGCCAGAAATTGTCCTTCAGGGATGGAGTGCCCGTGGTGAAGGAGGACAAAAAATCCAGCAATATCACCTGAATGGCAGTCTTGCTGAACAAATACGCATTCCGACTGAAAACGCAGTGCCCATTGGCGACATATCGCCTGCAGAAGCGGGGCGGTGGTGTGCCATCAATACGCTGCTTATAGCCTATGGCGGATTGTTAACTATGGATTTGAAAGCGGGAGAGCGCCTGCTGGTCAGTGGCGCAACCGGTAATTTCGGCAGCTCCGCTGTGCTTGCTGCCCTGGCCATGGGAGCCCATAAAGTCATCGCACCGGGCCGTAATGAACGGGTGCTGAACGATTTGAAAAAACGTTTTGGATCGCGTGTGGAAACAGTAAAGCTCACAGGTACAGCAGAGATCGATATTGCTGCCATGAAGCACATGGCCGGGGGACCCATTGATGCGGTCCTTGATTTCCTTCCGCCGTCTGCGCAGGCCTCTGTCGCCCGGAATGCGATTATGTCAGTCAGACCTTATGGTCGTGCAGTCCTTATGGGCGGTGTTGGCATGCTGGGAGGGGACGATCTTTCGCTACCTTATCCCTGGATAATGCGTAACCTCATTACCGTAAAAGGGCAGTGGATGTATGAACCTTCGGCAGTCCCTACGCTCTGCGGCCTTATACGCGCGGGACTGCTTGATCTGAGCCACTATGACGTAACCGAGTTTCCGCTTGAGAGAGTGAATGATTCAGTCGCGCATGCTGCGAAAAACAGCGGTTCATTTAAACTCACCGTCGTGCGTCCCTGAGACCAAAGGCGCGCGATGGACCGGATGGCTCTCTTACGACGGCCCTGCGTATTGGTTTAATCACAAAGTTCTGGCACAAAAAAGCCCGCTGCGCGGGCTTGATAAGAACCGATTAATGCGGAATCTCAGAGACTTCTTTGACATCCGCTTTGTTGATCTGCTGTTTGACACCATTGGCATCAACGTAGCCCAGCAGTCCGCTTTCCGCTTCATGCGGTTTACCATCGCTGACAATGGTACGGCCATCATTGGTATGAATGGCGTAGCTGGTACGGGTACAGCCGGTCAGGGCGCTCAGTGCCACAATGGCTGCCAGTGGTAACAAAATCACTTTTTTCATGTCGCTCTCCCTATCGAGTAGATCAGTTGTTCAGTTCACTCATATTGGTGATCTGGTCACGGTTAATCTGTTCTGTTTTACCGGTTTGCGCATCTTTATAAGAGACCAGGCCAGTATCACTATCCACCTGTGGCTTACCATCGGTGACGATAGTGCGTCCGTCGGTGGTTTTAATCGCCTGATTCGATGAACAGCCGGCGATGGCAAAAATCGATGTCAATAACACAGCCGCTACAGTCAGTTTCTTCATAGTAATTTCCCTGATTGGTCTGAAGTCCAGCTATAAGCGTAGAACAAAATCCGGATTCTGGTCTGACCTGACTCGCTTTCTTTGCACAATTAATGCGGTTTAGCGGGCAATTGATGAGGAGGAAATTACCAGGCGCGGCTAATGTGTTTCGCCGCGTATATTGGGAAGGCAGGATAGCGTTGCGATATTACTCAGCGGCCACGCGACCAAGCAGCAGAGAAAAAATAGCCTCGTAATGCGTTTTCAATATCACATCGTCGCACTGGTCGAGACGTGCTATTAGCGCGACAAACAGGGTTTTTCGGTTCAGCAACTTGCCGCTGCACAAAATTTCCTGCACCAGCGTGCCAAGTAACTCATACTGCTTTGCCTGCAGCGATCCACCAGTCCATGGTAATGCATCTTCAGAATTATTATGAAAAGGATCGTATCGCATCATCATTACCCTGATAGCAGTGCGTTAATTCAGCTTTTTGGCCAGCAGCCTGATCGCATTATCGCAGGCCTGCTGGATGGCCGGATTCTCCGAGCGCAAGCCCGTGCGATACAGCGCGCCAATTATTTGCTGAACAGATAAGGTTTCACCCGGTTGTACAATCTGTGTGACGACTTTGCCCAATAAAAGATAGATCTCATCGGCATCTTCTAATTCATCGTGCTTCACTCAACCCCCGGAACAAATAAACATAAATCTAAGTAATATGTTACTGACTGATAAATATTATTAAGCGCGCGATTCCAGGGTTTAAAAAGTTATCGCGGCGAATATTAATTAGGAAGCGCCTATTTCCTAATAGGCCAGACGAATCAGTCCAGAATGCTGAGCACCATATTAATGGTTTCTTTGCCATTAGTCACATCCTGAATTTTGCCTACCACGCGCATACCAAATGCCACGCAAAGCAGCAATCCGGCAGCGGTGTCGGCATCCAGTCGTGGCGAAATCGATCCGTCCTCTTGTCCCTGCTCAACCAGCGAAGTCAGGAAGTTGCGGTTGCGTAATACCGCTTCACGCACCAGCTGGGATAACTCTTCATCCAGCGTTTGCAGTTCCACGGTACTGCCAACCACCAGGCAGCCGCGTCTGCCCTCGATCTCGCTGGCTGAGTCGAGATAAAACTGCAACAGCTCAGCAATGCGCGCCCGGCCGGTCGGGTACTGTTGCAAACGGGTGCGCAGGTCCACATTGCGCAGCAGGATGTAGCGCTCAAACACCCGCAGAAACAGGGAACGTTTATCCTGAAACGCTTTATAGATACTGCCCGCCGTCAGGTTCATCGCTTCACCTAAATCGGCAATCGAGGCCGCATGAAAACCCTTCTGGCGGAACACGATCATAGCGCTGTCGAGCGCTTCGTCGATATCAAAGTTGCGCGGTCTGCCGCGCTCTCTGGCAGCCGGCGCCGGATTGGGTTTACTGGTCATAATGCGTGCTATTTAGAATGAATCGTTTCCAAATTATCCGGCTTATCGGTGACAGGGTCAAATCCTGCACAAACGCCTGGCCCGGCGTGCACTGATCGACAGCGAGCCGCGTTAATGTTCAGCCCAGCTAGTTGAGAATTTTTGACCGCCGGAGGATGATAAACCTTTTGCCGGGCCAGGACCTTTTCATGCTGATCTCCACTGAGGATACGCGCACTTTCAACACCGACATCCGCCTGGCGGCGACGCTGGCCGCCGTGGCGGGCGCACTGAACACTGCGGCGTTCGAAACGGTTGGTTTCTTCTCCGCCAACATGACCGGTAACGTCTCATCCCTGTCCGATCATCTGGCGAAAGCCAATCTGCATATCGGGCTGTTCTTCCTGCTGATTGTGCTGTTATTCATCGCCGGTTCGTCGGTCTCGACGCTGATCATCAATTCCGGCCGCAGGCGGCAGATACGCGGCATCTACGCCATCAATATTCTGCTGGAGGGCATAGCGTTGCTGGTACTGGGGATTGTCGAAAGCGGCTTTCATTTCAGCGAGGGCGGCGTGTTACTGATTCTCAGCCTGAGCTTTCTGATGGGCCTGCAAAATGCGGTGGTAACGCGCATCTCCAATGCCCGCGTGCGCACGACGCACGTTTCCGGCACGTCAACCGATATCGGCATTGAGCTGGCGATGCTCTTCGACGTGCTGCGTCGCAAAGAGTCACCAAAAGACGCGCCGCTGTACATTGAGCGGCTAAAACTGCATTGCTACACCGTGCTGGCGTTTCTCGCTGGCGGCGTGCTGGGCATTCTGCTGCTGCAGTGGCTAAGCTACGCGCTGCTTATCGTCATTGGGTTACTGCTCAGCGCGCTGGCGCTGTCGGCGCTGAAACGTGCGGGCAGCAACCCGCTTCACGCCCGCTAAGGAAGGGAATCATGATCTCGCTCGACGACCGCCTGCAAGCCATCTGGCAGCTGCTTAGCACAGCCACCACATCGCGTTCGGCTTTCACCCTGATGCAGCTGGCAACGGTGACCGCTGACGGCCAGCCCAGCATGCGCACCGTGGTGATACGGCAGTTTTTGCCCGCGCTGCCGGCCCTGCGTTTTACCGCCGATCGGCGCAGCGCCAAAATGCAGGATATTGCAGCCCAGCCGCAGGTGGCGTTACTGGCTTATGATGCCGCCAGGCGCGTTCAGCTCAGGCTGGCAGGCACGGCTCAGCGCGTTGACGATGCACAACAGCGTGCCGCAGCCTGGCATGCATTGCGCCCGCATTCGCACGCGTTGTTTCAGTCACCGGTCAGGCCGGGCAGCGTGATTGCTCATCCTGATGACGCACTGCCTGCCAGCGCGCAAAAGGCGGGCACCGGGCCCGACGAGCACTTTGCGCTGGTGCAGATCACCTTGCATAGCGTGGAGTGGCTGGATGTCAGTTGCGAGCCCCATCAGCGCGCACGATTTGAGGCCACTGCGGATGGCTGGCAGGGCAGCTGGCACGTGCCCTGAGATTTATTGTTCCGCTGGTGTTTTTGCCTGACGCGGGCGGCCAGCCGCACCGGCGCACACCAGCGCCAGCAGTACCATGATCAGTACCGGCAGCATCGCCATGCGCAATCCGGCATGTTCGCCGATAAAGCCCAGTCCGGGCGGGCCGACCAGAAACGCCAGATAACCCAGCGTGGCGGCAATCGTGACGCGCACCGCGCTGTTATGGCCATCGCCCGCCGCCGAGACCGTTAACGGGAAGCCGAGCGACGCGCCGACGCCCCAGAACAGCACGGCCGCCGCCGCCAGCCATGGGTTATCGGAGAAAATCACCAGCGTCAGCCCCAACGCGGCGGAGAATGCGCTGGCGCGCAGTACCCAGACACGGCCCAGACGATCAACCACCAGCCCACCGATAAAGCGCCCCAGCGTCATGCCGGCAGTGAAACCCGCGTAGACCAGCGTGCTTTGGGTATGATTGAGGTTATGGCCGTCGATCATCAGTAACGGCAGCCAGTCGTTAGCCGAGCCTTCCGCCAGCGCCATCGCCAGAATCACCACGCCGAGCACCAGCAGCTGGCGGTCACGCAGTTCACGTCCAACCTGGGCCAGAAAGCCGCCATGATGCGGCTGTTCGCTGCGTTCGCTGTCGCTGGTGGCGGGCAGATGGCGCAGCGCCAGGGCGGCAATCAGCAGGTTAACCAGCAGCACCACGCTAAAGTGCCAGTGGGTGCTGATATCGGCTGCGGTCATGGCCAGCCCCGCCAGTGCGCCGATCAGCGTGCCGAAACTGAAGAAGCCGTGAATGATGGTCATGATTGACTTGCCGATGCGCCGCTCAAACGCTGCCCCTTCGACATTAACCACCACATCCATCAGCGCGGTTCCGCCGCCCAGCAACACCAGACTGGTAAACACCAGCCCGCTACTGGCGAGCGTTAACGCAACGGTCATCAGCACCAGGCCACCGAGCAGGATCAGGTAACCCGTGCGCATCACCCGGCTGGTGCCAAAGTGCGCGACCAGCTTACCGGCCAGCAGCACGCCCAGCATGGAGCCACAGGAGAAGCCAAACAGAATCAGACCCATCATTTCCGTCGAGGCGTGCAGCACATCGCGCATAAAGGGCGTGCGGCTGACCCAGGAAGCCCAGGTAAAGCCAGGGATAAACATCAGGCCAAAGATGGCCCATTTACCGCGTGTCTGTTGCTGAGGGTGCATAAGGTTCCTTTAGGGAGCGGCGGGCATGCGGAGGTGAAACGCTTTCGTTGCTGATGACCGTTAGCATGGTTCACAGAATAGCAGTTTTGCTGGCGCTCGTTGAGGCAATGTCGCTCGCGCCAGCTCGCCGGGGGAGTTCGTCAGTGGGAGAAAGCCCCTCCGCGCGACGACGCGGAGGGCAAAGGGATTAGAAACTCTGCCAGTCGGCATCGCTGGCCAGTGCCAGGCGTCCCGGCTGTGGCGCTTTATGGCTCGCCGGCGCAGGCTTGATGATCGGCGTTGTGCCGGATTCCGCCAGCACGAAGCGGGTCACCAGCTGGTTGAGCGTCTGGGCCTGCTCCTGCAGCGATTGCGACGCGGCTGAGGCCTGCTCCACCAGCGCGGCGTTCTGCTGCGTCACATCATCCATCTGATTCACCGCCTGCTGTACCTGGCTAATGCCCTGACTCTGCTCAACCGCGGCTGCGGCGATTTCGCTCATCAGTTCGCTGACCTGATGGATAGCGTCATTCATCACCTGCATGTTGCTGCTGACGTCGCTGGCCTGGGCGGCCCCGGCTTCGGTCAGTCGATGCGACTCTTCAATCAGTCCTTTGATTTCGCGTGCGGCCGAGGTTGATCGCTGCGACAGGCTGCGTACTTCACCCGCCACCACCGCAAAGCCCTTGCCGTGCTCACCGGCGCGTGCGGCTTCGACTGCCGCGTTGAGCGCCAGGATATTGGTCTGGAAAGCGATGCCTTCGATCATTGAGACGATGTCCGTGACCTTGCGCGAGCTGCCACGAATGTCATCCATGGTCGAGAGCATGGTGCTGAGCGAGGTACCACTTTTTTCCGACAGCGAACTGGCGTTAGCCGCCAGCTGGCTGGCCTGACGCGTGTTATCGGCGGTCTGACGTACGGTTTCACTCAGTTCAGTCATGCTGGCCGCGGTCTGCTCCAGCGAGGCGGCCTGCTGTTCGGTACGCGCAGAGAGATCTTCATTGCCGGCGGCGATTTGCACCGATGCGCTGCTCACCGAATGCGACGCGCTGCGCACGGCACTCAGCGAACCGGCCACGCTGCGCATCAGCTGATTAAAGGAGCGCGCCATATTGCCCACCTCATCGCGACGGCTTTCGTCTGCGCTGAGCGTCAGGTCGAGATTTTCACTGGCGCGCATCATCACTTTGCCGACATCCGCCAGGCTGCGGCGGATGCGCAGTACGGTGAACAGGGCGAACAGACCGAATACCAGCACCGTTGCAACCACGCCGCTGATGGTCGTCCACAACACATTATGGAAGGTGCTGCGGTTGGTGGCGCGTAACTCGTCGCCAATGGCGATGTTCAGCATCAGCTGTTTCTGATAATCGGCAATCAGCTGACGAATGGCGGCACCGATGCCGCTCTGGCCCTCAATCAGGTCGAGGCTGATGGCATTCTGGTGTGCACGCGACGCACTGAGAAAGGCGGGCAGCCGCTCAGTCACGTGCTGAATATTGCTAAAGGCCACCTCAGTCAGGCGCTTATCTTCCTCGCTGGAGATATCATGCTTTATGTAGTAATCGGTGAGCGATTTCAGCCCGCCGATCTGTTTATCAATGTCCGCTTCGACGGCGGGCATGTTGCTGTCCTGCAACTGGGTCTGGTGTTTGTACAGCGTCAGCGCCAGCTGGTTGCTGCGATCAATCAACGTGTTGAGGTCTTTGATTGAAGGGATGGCGTTGGTTTGCACATATTCAAAGCGCTCCTGAAAGCCGGAAAGCAGTGAGATGGCGAGCACGGCTTGCAGAATGATGGCGCCAAACAGCATGGTAAAGGTCAGTAACAATCGTTGGGAGATGTTCATCTTATTATCCTTAATCTAAACGCACCCCGACGCCTGACGCGGCGGGTACAAGGGCAGATTAAAGAACATCGGCAGATTGTGGTTTTTAGTTAATGAAATTTTAGCGCCGGGTAGCAGAAGAGGCTGGCGGGTTAACAATGGAGCCGGTCGCCGTGAACGGCGACCCTACAGTGCATGTCCCGTTATTTCCGTAGGGTGCGCATTCATGCGCACCTGGAAACCGGGAGTACATGTCCCGTTATTTCCGTAGGGTGCGCATTCATGCGCACCTGGAAACCGGGAGTGCATGTCCCGTTATTTCCGTAGGGTGCGCATTCATGCGCACCTGGAAACGGGGAGTGCATGTCCCGTTATTTCCGTCGGGTGCGTATTCATGCGCGCATGGAAACGGGGAGTGCATGTCCCATTGTTTCCGCAGGGTGCGCATTCATGCGCACCTGGAAACCGGGAGTGCATGTCCCGTTGTTTCTGTAGGGTGCGCATTCATGAGCACCTGGAAACCGGCACCTTGCGTTCCACTCACGGCCGGCGGAATAGCGCCAGGCTGCGGCCCTCCAGCTCGAAATCCTTCTCTTTGGTAATTACCAATCCCTTACTGGCGCTGTCGGAGGTGGTCAGCTCCAGCACCCAGCCGCCTTCGCCAAACTGCGGGATGCGGAACGGCACATTGCCTTCAAACGGATTGAACAGCATCAGCACATCGTGCCAGATACCCTCTTCGGTTTGCAGATCCGGACGCCCGATGTACACGCCGAGCGTCGAGCCCTCGTCCCACTGTTCCGCCTGCTGGAAACCGCCGCCAGCGTTAAACCATTTAATCTCCATGCCGTCGCGCCAGCTTTCACGTCGCAGCAGCGGCTGCTGTGCGCGCAGTGCAATGATTTGACGGGTGAAATCGCGTAACGCATCAGCGGAAGCCGGCAGATCTTCCCAGTGCAGCCAGGAAATCTCGCTGTCCTGACAATAGCCGTTGTTGTTGCCCATCTGGCTGCGGCCAAACTCATCGCCCGCCAGCAGCATCGGTGTGCCGTGAGAGAAAAACAGCGTGGCGAGGAAGTTACGCTTCTGCCGCTCGCGCACCGCGTTGATGCCTTCGTCGTCGGTGGGGCCTTCGGCACCGTAGTTGTATGAACGGTTATCGTTATGGCCGTCGTTGTTATCTTCCCCGTTGGCATCGTTGTGCTTGTCGTTGTACGAGACCAGATCGTTCAGCGTAAAGCCATCGTGCGCGGTGATAAAATTGACGCTGGCCCACGGGCGGCGGCCGCGTTGATCGTACAGATCGCCGGAACCAAGCAGGCGCGCGGCAAAGTCGGTTGAGACGTTGTCGCCTTTCCAGTACTCACGCACCGTGTCGCGATATTTGTCGTTCCACTCAGCCCAGCCGGGCGGGAAGCCACCGACCTGATAGCCACCAGGCCCGATGTCCCAGGGTTCGCCGATCAGCTTCAGCTTTGACAACACCGGATCCTGCGTCATGGCATCAAAGAAGCCGCCGCGCTGATCGAACCCTTCCGGCTCTCGGCCGAGAATAGTGCCGAGGTCGAAGCGAAAACCGTCGATATGCATCGATTCTGCCCAGTAGCGCAGCGAATCCGTCACCAGCTGCAGCACGCGCGGATGGGAGGTATTTACCGTGTTGCCAGTGCCGGTATCGTTGATGTAATAACGGTGCTGATCCGGCAGCGTGCGGTAATAGGAGAAGTTATCAATGCCTTTAAACGACAGCGTCGGCCCCAGTTCGTTGCCTTCTGCAGTGTGGTTATAAACTACGTCGAGAATCACTTCGATACCGGCATCGTGGAAAGCGCGCACCATGTCGCGAAAGCCCTGAATACCGCGCGGGCCGAAATAGCGGCTGGCAGGCGCAAAAAAGGCCAGCGAGTTATAGCCCCAGAAGTTTTTCAGTCCGCGATCCAGCAGGTGCTGGTCGTCCGGGAACCAGTGCACCGGCAGCAATTCCACTGACGTCACGCCGAGGCTTTTGATGTAGTCGACGGTGGATTTGTGGCTCATGCCGTCATAGGTGCCGCGCATCTCTGCCGGAATCGCCGGATTAAGCTGGGTGAAACCTTTGACGTGGGTTTCATAAATCACCGTACTGGACCACGGAATGCTGGGACGGTTATGGTCCTGCCAGTCAAACTCATTGGTATCAATTACCCGACACTTGGGGGTAAACGGCGCGCTGTCACGGGTATCCAGCGTCAGATCTTTATCTTCGTGCAGTAAATCGTAAGCGAAATGCGCTTCGTTCCAGTCGATGTTGCCCTGCAACTCGCGGGCATAGGGATCAATCAGTAATTTACTCGGGTTAAAACGGTGACCGTTTTCCGGATCGAACGGTCCGTGAACGCGATAGCCATACAGCGCGCCGGGTTTCAGCCCGGGCACGTAGCCGTGCCAGATTTCGTGGGTATATTCCGGCAGATCGAAGCGGGCAATTTCATGCTGGCCGCTCTCATCGTAAAGACAGAGTTCGACCCGTTCCGCGTGTGCTGAGAACAGCGCAAAGTTGACGCCTGCACCATCATAGTTGGCGCCGAGCTGGTGCCCCGATCCGGCGGTGATTTCCATAGGTTTACCGTTAGACATTCAATCCTCTCCATCCAGTGAATAGATAGTCATGTAAAACAACAGGTTTATCGGGGACGCTACTGGCTAATCAGCACCAGCGGCGCGCTATAGCTCACATTGTCCAGCATAATATCGTCATTAATCACTACGGTCTCGCCGGTCAGCACATTGCGATAGTGGCGATGCGCCAGCGATTCCGGCAGTGCCAGTCGGGTATGACTCCACTGTGCACCATTGAAAATCAGTCGTGGCGTAATCACCAGCAGCGCGTAGTCGCTGTCCTGACGGGCAAAGGCGATCACTTTTTCCGCATGTTCGCCCGATGCACTGAGCGGTTGATAATCACCGAAGCGGAACAGCTGCGCATGGTCGCGGCGCAGATGCAGCAGGCGCGCAACCATCTGCTGCTTCAGCCGGCCGCTCAGCCAGTCCTGCTGGCTGGCGAAGTCCGGCGCGGCGTGGACATCCAGCTGCGCCGTCAACTGAGCGAAATCCGGCTCGCGTCGGTTATCCGGATCGACAAGGCTGAAATCGAGCGCTTCGCAGCCCTGATAGATATCCGGCACGCCCGGCGCGGTCAGTTTGATCACCGTCTGGCTCAGGCTGTTAACCAGTCCGGCCCGAATGAACGGCTGCAGTGCGTGGCTGAAGTCCTGCAGGAATGCCGGGTTGGTGGGCGATAGCAGCTGGCGGGCGTACTCCAGCACGACATTTTCATAAGCTTCGTTGCTGTCCGCCCAGTCGGTGCGTAACTTCGCTTCGCGCAGGGCTTTTTCCACAAACGGCAAAAAGCGATCGCGCAGCGCGTCCAGTGCCGCCGTGTCCTCCGGCTGCAGCGTGGTAGGCCAGACGCCGGCCAGCGCCTGGTACAGCATCCACTCAACCGGCGGTTCGGGCGCCGGGCCGTCCGCCAGCGCGACCACGTGCGGCTGATTCATCTGGCGCCAGCGCGTCACGTTCTCCGCCCACAGCGCCGCCGCTTCACTCAGGGTATACAGCCGCGCACGTGCATCCTCGCCGCGTTTGGTATCGTGCGTGGAGGTACCCGACAGGCCATCCGGCTGGTGCTGCAGTCGGGTTTGCATTTCGCGGTGAAAGCGTTCAAGCGAAAACGCGTGCGGCAGCGGTTCGGCACCCACTTCGTTGATCGCCAGCGCCACGTGATTGCGGAAAAACAGCGTGTCTTCGACCGATTTCGCCATCAGCGGGCCGGTCAGCTGCTGGAAGCGGGCGCGGAATTCCGCCGCATCCTGCTCGCCCTGTTCAGTGATCGCCCCCAGCAGTAATGCCTGCAAAAAGCTCAGCGCCGCAGGCGAGGCGCTGTGTTTAACCTGCTCCAGCACCTGTAACAGCAACGCTTCGCCTTCCAGCGGCATACCGGCTTTACGGCCGTAGGTGCGATACACCGGGAAGGCGATCAGCAGTTCGCGCAGCGCCACGTGCAGCTCAGCCTCACTGAAGTTGCGATGCACCAGATCGGCTGCCTCGGTAGCCAGCGCCAGCAGGCGGCTGAATTCCCCGGCAAAGTTGCGATCGACCATCAGTTCACGCGCTGCACGCAGGCCAGCCGCCACGTCGTTACGTTCGGCGGATACCGCTTCATAGGCCAGATGCAGCATATCGATCTGATTATCATCAATCAGCGCATGCGACAGCGCGGCGATAAACTCGTAACCGGTGGTGCCGGACACTGGCCAGTCGGCGGGCAATTGCTCACCGTTAGCGAGAATCTTCTCCACCGTGATATAGCACGCGTCGCCTGCGGCCTGACGCAGCTGTTGCAGATAGCCGAGCGGATCGGCCAGCCCGTCAACGTGATCGACGCGCAGCCCGCTCACCACACCGCTGTGTACCAGTTCGAGAATCAGGCGATGCGAAGCCGCGAACACCTCTTCATCTTCGACGCGCACGCCGACCAGCCCGGTAATTTCAAAGAAGCGGCGGTAGGAGAGCGCGCTGCGCGCCTCACGCCAGTTCATCAGCTGCCACGGCTGTTGCGCATGCAGTTCCGCGATGGCCGCGCGATCGCGCAACGCCAGCACCTCGTCTTTACGCTGCTGCCAGCTGGCGGGCGTCAGCGGATAGTAACTGTCGTAATAGACCAGCGCCGGATTGCCGCTGTGCGGATCGGCCTTGATGCTGAGTTCATCATTGGCCAGCACGCGGTCAAAATCATCGCCGAGGAACGGCAGCGTCAGCCTGCGCGACCAGTCGATATCAAAGTAGTGCGCATAGCGGCTGGCTTCCCCGTGTTCAATCACATCGCGCCACCAGGCATTTTCCAGCGACGCTGCCATATGGTTAGGCACAATATCGAGGATCAGGCCAATCCCGGCCTGCTGCAGCGCCGCGCTGAGGCGGTCAAAACCGGCGCGTCCGCCAATCGCCGGGTCAATCTCATTGGCATCGGTAACATCATAGCCGTGCGTCGAGTCGCGCGTGGCGGTAAAGATCGGCGAGGCATAAAGATGGCTGATGCCCAGCTGCTGCAGATAGGGCACCAGCTGCGCTGCGCGGTCAAAGGTCATGCCGTTACGGAACTGAATACGGTAGGTTGCGGTTGGAATGCTCATTGCGCTGCTCCTTTTGCCAGACGCACGATGACAGAGTGCTGCGGCAGTTCGCCGCTTTCCTGTGGCCACGCAAAGAGCGTCTCGCCGGGCATCGCGGGCAGCGGCTGGCTCTGCTGTCCAATATTCAGCGCCAGTGACAGCTGGCCCTGCGGGAACTGCCAGCTAACGGCGACAAAGCCCGGTGCGGTGCGCAGCACCTGGCCGTTGTGCTGGCGTGCATCCGGCAGCAGCGGCACGATGTGCTGCTGGCGCAACGCCAGTAGCTGGCGCGTGAGCGTCAGCCACGCCTGGCCTGCGGGATTTTCCACTTTGCGCCAGTCCAGTTTCGACCGCGTGAAGGTCTCTTCAGCGTTGGGATCCGGCACCGTCTCGTCATGACCGGCGTGACCGGTAAATTCGCGCGCCCGTCCTTCGCGCACCGCTTTCGCCAGATCGCCGTGGAAATCGGTGAAGAACAGGAACGGGTTGGTTTCACCGTACTCTTCGCCCATAAACAGCAGCGGAATGTGCGGTGACAACAGCAGGGTGGCGAGCAGCACTTTGGTGCGATCGGCACCGGCCAGGCTAATCAGGCGTTCGCCCTGGGCGCGGTTGCCCACCTGATCGTGGTTCTGGATGAAGTCGACAAACGCCACCGGCGGCTGGCCTGCGCTGGGTACGCCGCGCCGCTGGCCGCTCTGTGGTGACAGCTCGCCCTGATAAGCAAAGCCCTCGGTGAGAATGCGCGCGATTGATTTCTCCGGTACGTTGGCGAAATCCTGGTAATACGCGTGCGTCTCGCCGGTGGCAAAGACGTGAATGGCATTATGAAAATCGTCGTTCCATTCACCGCTGAACAGTGGCGCGTCACCGTCCGCATCGCGCGGATGCAGGAAGATCACGTTGCGGCTGTCTTCGGTGGTGAGATGGATCGGGCGAGAGTGGATTTCGCTGCGAATGCGTTCAGCAATCTCAATCAGCACATGCTTGCTGGACGTATCCTCAATCTGGTCGATGGCATCGAAGCGCAGGCCGTCGAGGTTAAACTCTTTCAGCCAGTAGAGCGGTGCTTCGACGATATAACGCCGCGCGGCGTCCACATCGTACGCAATCCCGGCGCCCCACGGCGTCATACGCTCCTCATGGAAAAAGGCCGGTGCCAGCAGCGGCAGGTAATTGCCTTCCGGGCCAAAGTGGTTGAGCACAATATCCAGCACCACCGACAATCCCAGCGCGTGCGCGGCATCGACGAAGGCTTTGAAATCATCCGGTGAGCCATACGCCGAGTGCGGCGCATACAGCAGAACGCCGTCATAGCCCCAGCCGCGCGTGCCACCAAACTGCGATACCGGCAGTACTTCGATCATGGTGATACCGAGGTCGGCCAGCGCAGGGAGTTTTGCGATAGCCGCGCGGAAGGTGCCTTCGGCGGTAAAGGTGCCGATGTGCAGCTCGTAGACCACCGTTTCATGCCAGGGCCGTCCCTGCCAGTCACGCTGCTGCCAGTCGTAATGGTGAGGGTCGATAACCAGAGAAGGGCCGTTGACATCGGCGCGTTGTGCCCGCGCGGCCGGATCGGGCACCGTGCTGCCATCGGCCAGCTCGTAGTGATATTCGCTGCCGTGACCAGGCCCGCGCAGCGTCAGGCTGAACCAGCCATCCTGCTGCCGCTGCATGGCATGCTGCTGGCCATCGGCGTGAAGGGTAATTTGCTGCTGACCGGGTGCCCAAAGGCGAAACCGCACGCTGCCGTCAGCAAGGATTTCAGCACCCCAGGATTTTTCCAACGTTGTGGATTCCATTCTATTGCCTCGTT
>NZ_VOQX01000052.1:0-36721 GCF_016643525.1 Pantoea sp. Morm
AAATTTCATTCGCAGGAGCTGCTCTCGCGGCATGGCAAATGGGATGGATTTGGCGCTGATGCAAATAGTTAATGATGTATCTTTGGTTGAGGTGCAACACGCAACGGACCGCGAACAGGCGAAATCAGAGGTATTACTCAGCGGTAGTTCTACCGGCATAATCATCCCCGGAAAAATCCTTGAGGCAGCAGTTAAAGTTACTGATAACCGCTATGTGCTATTTGTCACGGATGACGTGCTCTACGAGGAATCACTGACTATTGTGCTGATTGATTTCTCTCAGGGCATTCAGGAAATTGTCACTATTGGCAATGAGTATAACTCCGGCACATTTGAGCAATTGCACATCAGTGACCATTCACTCCAGTTTCGTTTTATCGGTGATTATATCTGGAGCCTGAAACTGGAAGAATCACCGAAATTCCAGCTGCCATTTTTCAGCGATCCGAAAGGTGTCTCCCGCAGTAAAGCATTTACCCGATTCATGAACATCACGGCTTTACCCGCGTGATAGACACGAACTCATTACCCCTAAAGGCCGCGATGCGGCCTTTTTTGTGCCTGCCAACAACCGGATTGATACAAAACGCTGCGATCCCGCTCCTGGATTCGGGCAAATTCCTAATCAGTGATTGATTAATAAGCAGGCTGCGCGAATAGTAAGCGAACCGGCCATCGGGTGCCGGTACAAGGAGAAAGCACATGGGATATTACGTACTGAGAAAAAGTGATACAGCATTGTCACAGAAATACTGGTTTGTGCTTAAAGCCAGCAACGGCGAAACCATTGCCACCAGCGAGATGTACAGCTCAAAACAGGCGGCGGAAAATGGCATCCGCTCGGTGCAGCAGAACGGTGCGTCAACCACTATTCACGACGAGACCTGACTTCGCGCAGCCTGCGCAGTGATGCGCGAAGGTGGGTCATTGACCCTGCAAGCGGCGCAATGTATTACGCGATGAATCGCGCCGCTAAGCATCCCCGGCGAACGGGTACCACGCAGCGCCACAGGCCCCCTCCCTGAAACGCCACCGACGCTTTGCATCGGCCGGCCTTTGCCCCTACACTTGCCGCATCGCCCTTAACCATTAATTAACTTTATGTCCGATACATTTCAACGCCAGCCGCTGCCCTTGCCGAATGGCCATAATAAAGTGCTGCTGCACTCCTGCTGCGCTCCCTGCTCGGGAGAAGTGATGGAAGCGATGCTGGCTTCCGGCATCGATTACACCATCTTCTTCTACAACCCGAACATCCATCCGCTGAAAGAGTACGAGTTGCGCAAAGAGGAGAACATCCGCTTTGCCGAGCAGTTTGGCGTGCCTTTTGTTGATGCCGATTACGACAAAGACAACTGGTTCGAGCGCGCGCGTGGCATGGAGTGGGAGCCGGAGCGCGGCGTGCGCTGCACCATGTGTTTCGACATGCGCTTCGAGCGCACCGCGCTGTACGCGCATGAACACGGCTTCCCGGTGATCACCAGTTCACTCGGCATTTCGCGCTGGAAGAATATGCAGCAAATCAACGACTGCGGCGTGCGCGCGGCGGCACGTTATCCGGATATGCTGTACTGGGAGTTTAACTGGCGTAAAGGTGGCGGTTCGTCGCGCATGATTGAGATCAGCAAGCGCGAGCGCTTCTATCAGCAGGAGTATTGCGGCTGCATCTATTCGCTGCGCGATACCAACCGCCACCGCGTAGCAAGCGGTCGCGAACGTATCGAAATCGGCGTGCAGTACTATTCGCCGGATGAGTAAGAAAAAAACCTGCTGGCGCTAACCAGCAGGCTAAGCATTACCAGTTCAGCAACTGGCCGCGGTAATCCACGTAATGATGGCCGCCACGCCCGCTAAACTGCTGCAGTTGCGTGACCATGCCCTGCGCACTCTCGGTGACGGTGATATCCGCGCCCTCACCGCCCATATCCGTTTTTACCCAGCCCGGATGCAGTGACAGCAAGGTGCTGCCCTGCTGGTGCATCTGCGTCGCCAGCGCGCGGCTCAGCATATTCAGCGCCGCTTTGCTGGCTGAGTAGAACGGCATCGCCGCGTCACGGTTCTCGTTGAGGCTGGCGAGACGCGACGTGGTCAGGCCCAGCACGCTCTGTTTATCGCGCAGCAGCGGCAGCAGGCTCTCCGCCAGGCGCACCGGCGCCACCGCATTGGTAAAGAACAGTTCGCTGAGCTGCGCATCGTCCACGTCGCGCAGCTGTGACGCGTGCGGACCGAGAATCCCGGCGTTAATCAGGATGCAATCAAAGGGTGCGTCGCCGAGCTGCCGGACCAGCGCGTCACGCTGCGCGCCATCGGTGATATCCAGCGCCAGCCACTGCAGCTGCGGATGCTGAAACGAAACCGCCGTGGAACGGTAGGTGGCGGTCACCTGCCAGCCCGCCTGCAGTAGTTGCTGCACCACGGCCAGGCCAATGCCTTTTGACGCCCCAATAATCAATGCTCGCTGTTGTTGGCTCATCTTTCTCTCGCTGGTTGGTGTGCCACAAAAAGGGCAGGATACCCTGCCCTGTTGTCCTTACCGGAACACTAACGTTAGCACGACGATGACCACCATAATTATCAGCAGGTGGCACACCGTTTTATCCAGGTTGCGTTGTTTCATGACGCCTCCTGCACTCAGAACCACTGGCCAAAGCGCTTGATGTACAGCGTTTTCATGCCCTGCGCCACCAGGCAGTAGCCGAGCAGCGTGGCCAGCAGCCACGGGAAATAGCTCCATGGCAGCGGCACCAGGCCGACCATCGCGCCGAGCGGCGAGAACGGCAGCAGAATGCCGGCAATCATTACGCAGGCGGTGGTCAGCAGCACCGGCAGCGCCGCGCGGCTCTGGATAAACGGAATCTTGCGCGTGCGCAGCATGTGCACCACCAGCGTCTGCGACAGCAGCCCTTCCACAAACCAGCCGGACTGGAACAGTGACTGCATCGCTGGGGTATTCGCCGCGAACACATACCACATCAGCGCAAAGGTGGTGATGTCAAAAATTGACGACGTTGGCCCAATCCACAGCATAAAGCGTTTGATGTTGCGCGCGTCCCATTTGCGTGGTTTGCGCAGGAACTCGCGATCCATTTTGTCCCACGGCAGCGCCAGCTGTGACAGATCGTACATCAGGTTCTGAATCAGCAGATGAATCGCCAGCATCGGCAGGAACGGAATGAATGCGCTCGCCACCAGCACCGAGAACACATTGCCGAAGTTCGAACTGGCGGTCATGTTCAGGTACTTGATGATGTTGCCGAACGTTTCGCGCCCCTTCATCACGCCCTCTTCCAGCACCATTAAATCCTTTTCCAGCAGGATGATGTCAGAAGACTCTTTGGCGATGTCCGCCGCGCTGTCGACCGAGATCCCCACATCGGCGTCACGCAGCGCCGGCGCATCATTGATGCCGTCACCGAGAAAACCCACCGTATGGCCCTGCTGCTGCAGCGCACGCAGAATGCGTGACTTCTGCAGCGGCGTCAGTTTGGCAAACACTGAGCTGCGCGCCGCGGCCTGCGCCAGCTGCTCATCGCTCATCGCCGCAATCGCCTCGCCGGTGAGGATCTCGCCACAGTCGATGCCCACCTGCTGGCAGATGCGCGCCGTCACTACCGGATTATCGCCGGTCAGCACTTTGACCGTTACGCCGTTCTCGTTCAGTGCGGTAATCGCCTTCGCCGCACTCTCCTTCGGCGGATCGAGGAAGGTCAGCAGCCCTTCGATGGTCAGCCCCTGCTCATCCGCGACGCTGAGCGCCTGTTGCAGGCCCGGCTCCGCCAGCGCGCGGCTGGCCACCAGCAGTACGCGGAAGCCCTGCTGATTGTACTGATGCGCCAGCGCCAGCAGCTCCGCGCGACGGGTTTCATTGAGCGGCTGAATCAGTTTGCCTTCGCGTTCGGCGCTGGCAATGCTCAGCATCTCTTCGACCGCGCCCTTACAGATCAACATCTGCTGGTTGAGGCGGCGGTCACGCACCACCACTGAAACGCGCCGACGCACAAAATCAAACGGCAGCTCATCCACTTTGCTGTAGTAGTCGCTCATGTCCGCGCTGATGCGTCCTTTGCCATAGCGCAGGATGGCGCGATCCATCAGGTTAGGCGTGCCGCTCTGGTAATGGCTGTTGAGCCAGCTCAGCATCAGGACGCGCGAGTTCTCTACCCCGGCACAATCGAGATGGTGCTCGAGGATAATGTTGTCCTGCGTCAGCGTGCCGGTTTTGTCGGTACACAGAATGTCCATGGCGCCGAGGTTCTGGATCGCGTTCAGGCGTTTGACGATCACTTTTCGGCGCGACATGGCAATCGCCCCTTTGGCCAGATTCGAGCTGACAATCATCGGCAGCATTTCCGGCGTCAGTCCCACCGCCACCGCCAGCGCGAACAGCGAAGCATCCAGCCAGTCGCCTTTGGTCAGGCCGTTAATCAGCAGCACCACCGGCACCATCACCAGCATGAAACGAATCAGCAGCCAGCTGACGCTGTTCACGCCGCGATCGAAAGCGGTTTGTGAGCGGTTACCGACAATCGATTTCGCCAGGCTGCCGAAGTAAGTTTCCCCGCCGGTCGCCACCACCACCGCTTTGGCGCTGCCGCTGGAGACGTTAGTGCCCATCAGGCATACGCTGCCCAGTTCCAGCAGCGATGCATCTTTATCGCTGGCGCTGGCCTGCTTGCTGGCCACGTGGCCGGTGACATCATATTTCTCCACCGGCAGCGATTCGCCGGTCAGAATCGCCTGGCTGATAAACAGATCGCGTGAGTCGAGCAGCCGCACATCGGCTGGTACCAGATCGCCCGCCGAGAGATAAATGATGTCGCCGGGCACCAGGCTGGTGATGTCCACTTCCTGTTTCTGCGGCGCCTGCTGTACCGATTCCCGGCGCAGCACGGTGGCGGTGGTGCGCACCATCGATTTCAGCGCCTGTGCCGCTTTGTTGGTGCGAAACTCCTGCCAGAAGCGCAGCAAACCGCTGAGCGTTACCATCGTCACAATGATGATGACACCGGTCAGATCGGTCTCCTCGCCATGGCGCAGCGGCATCCAGTAGTCGGTGAAAAAGCTCACCAGCGCCAGCGCCAGCAGCACATAGATGAACGGATTATTGAAAGCCTGGATCAGCTGCACCAGCGCCGGTGGCGCTTTATCATGCTCCACCTGATTGCGACCATAAATCTGCAGCCGCGCTTCCGCTTCGCGTTCGACCAGCCCCAGCGCATCGCTGCGCAGGCGCAGCAGCGTTTCGTCGGCGGTAAAAGCGGCTTCGTCTTCAATCAGATAGCGTGCGGTTTTCTGACGTGCCGGACGCACGGTGTTCCAGGCTTTTTTTTCCTGGTTGAGTTTCATGTCAGTCATGATGACACTCCTCGTTTATTTTTTTACGGCAATAACGATCCCTGCGCGCCAGGCGCACAAGTCGAAAACATTAATTGTCACGGCGTGACCGGATTAAATTAAAAATAACCTGTCGGGAATTTCCATATTACCTCCCGGAAATAATGGGCGAAGAAAGTCGCTCGCTGAATAACGAGTGAAATAACACAATCCTGGATAACGCTGCGCGCAGCAGCAGCCTGAAGCGGCTTAACGCGCAGGGAAGCTCAGCACGCTGAAGATCAGCGCGCGCATCGAGGCGGAGGAAAAAGTGCGTTTAAAATCATGTGCATGATGCTATTCCCACGGGCTTCAGCCCGCTGTGGTGTCATTATCAGGGAACAATCATCAGAAAGAGGTGAGGATTGCTGCCCGCCATGTTGGCAAGCAGCGACAAAAGAATTCGCGCGTCAGCTTGCCTTGTATTGCCATCGATAAGGGTGACTGTCCAACTGAATTCTCCTGTGTGAAGTTGCGGCTATTATAGGAGGGCGAAAAGCGAAGTAAAGTTAATTATTCCGGGGTTCAGGTTGATTTAATTTTCGTTGCGATTTGGTTGATAATGCGTGCGAATATAAGGTGCGCCAGATTAATCCGATCGCGTTACGCCCTCATGCTTATAACTGAAGCGCACCGCTTAGAACCTTACGGCATATGCATAGCCATAAATTGACTATTCTTCACTGTAGCGCTCTCGTAAACTCGCGTTACTTTTTTAAGGCAAGGAAACAACATGAAAAAAATTATTCCCTCACTGCTGGCGCTGTCGCTGGTAGCCGCCTTCTCCGCGCAGGCCGCCACGCCGAAAGATACGCTGGTGATTGCGCAGTCTACGGATGATGCGGACAGCTTTGATCCGGCCCAGGGCTTTGAACTGACCACGGTGCAAGCGTTCACTAACATTTATCAGCGCCTGGTGCAGTCCGATCCGGCCAATCCGACCGATCTCAAGCCAACGCTGGCGACGTCGTGGCAGCCGGGCAGTGATAACCGCAGCCTGACGTTTGCGCTGCGCAAAGACGCGAAATTCGCCAGCGGTAATCCGCTGCGCCCGGAAGATGTCATCTTCTCGCTGGGGCGCGTGGTGAAACTCAACCTCGATCCGTCCTTTATTCTGACCCAGCTCGGCTGGAACAAAGACAACGTCGACAGCTTCCTGAAAAAGGTCGATGAAGACCACGTGCAGATTAGCTGGAGCGCCAACGTCAGCCCGGCCTATGTGCTGAGCCTGCTGTCCGCGCCGGTCTCCTCGATCGTTGATGAAAAAACCGCGCAGGCCAACGCCAAAAACGGTGATTTCGGCCATGCGTGGCTCGGCACCCACTCGGCCGGCAGCGGCCCGTTCCAGATTCGCAAAGTGGTGCTGCATGAAGCGATACTGCTCAGCGCCAACCCGACCTCACCGGCCGGTGCACCGAAGCTGAAAAACATTCTGATCAAAAACGTGCCGGAGCCGGCAGCGCGCCGTCTGCTGCTGGAACAGGGCGATGTCGATATCGCGCGTAACCTCGGTGCTGATCAGATCGCTGCGCTGAAGGGCAAAGCCGGCGTGAAGACCGAAGCGATTCCGATGGCGTCGCTCTACTACATTCAGTTCAACGTCGGTGCCAATCCGGTACTGAAGAACCCGGCGCTGTGGGAAGCGGCACGTTACCTGTTCGACTACAAAGGTATCGCCAATGACCTGCTGAAAGGCCAGTTTGAAGTGCACCAGACCTTCCTGCCGAAGGGTTTCCCCGGTGCGCTGAACGACACGCCTTACAGCTACGATCCAGAGAAAGCCAAAGCGATTCTGCAGAAGGCCGGTCTGACCAACGTCAGCTTTAAGCTCTCTACCAGCAATCAGCCGCCGTACCTTGATATCGCGCAGGCGCTGCAGGGCAGCTTCGCCAAAGGCGGCGTGAAGGTGGAAGTGCAGCCGGGCTTAAGCTCTGAAGTGTCTACCCGCGTGAAGGCGCATCAGTATGAAGCCACGCTCAACGCCTGGGGCGCGGATTATTTCGACCCGAACACCAACGCCGCCTCCTTCGCATACAACCCGGAAGATGGCAGCAAAACCATTGCTTACCGTTCAGACTGGCACATCCCGGAGCTGAGCAAACAGACGCTGGCGGCGACGGCCGAAGCCGACAGCAATAAGCGCGTTGCGCTTTATCAGGCGATGCAGCGCGAAGTGCTGAAGAACTCGCCGTACGTGATTGGCCTGCAGGCGCGTAACCTGATTGCGCTGCGCGACAATCTGCAGGGCTATGTGCAGGGGATCAACCCGGACATGGTGTATTACGCGCAGGTTTCGAAGTAATGGCAGCGTCAGCGTCATCGGCCGGGTTCGCCCGGCCACTCTGGCAGCGCTTCAGCCGCCTCGTCACCAGTCTGCTGTCGCTGCTGGTGACGCTGGTGGGTTTGTTAGCGTTTACTTTCATGCTGTCGCACCTGTCGCCAGTCGACCCGGTGCAGCAAATCGCCGGCGATCACGCCAGCGAAGCCACCTATGCTCAGGTGCGTCACGACCTGGGGCTGGATCAGCCGGTGCTGGTGCAGTTCTGGCGCTATATCAGCCATCTGGCGCAGGGCAATCTCGGCCTGTCGCACCTGACCAATCAGCCGGTCAGCGCCGACCTGATGCGCACCTTCCCCGCCACGCTTGAGCTGGCGACCTGCTCGATGATTTTCGCTGCGGTGTTCGGCGTGACGCTCGCGCTGCTGGCGGCGTGGAAACCGGGCAGCGTCATTGATAACGTGGCGCGCTTTATCTCGCTGCTGGGCTACTCGGTGCCGGTGTTCTGGCTCGGCCTGCTGGGCCTGCTGCTGTTCTACGCCGTGCTGCACTGGTCCGCCGGTCCGGGCCAGCTGGATGATATCTGGATTTATACCCTTGAACCGAAGACCGGCTTTGTACTGATTGATAGCTGGCTCTCCGGCGATGCGGAAATGTTCCGCAACGCGATTGCGCATCTGTGGCTGCCGGTGGTGATTCTCGGCCTGCTGGCGATGGCAGGCATTACGCGCCTGCTGCGCGCGGCGCTGCTGGAAGAGAGCAGCAAAGAGTATGTGGTGCTGGCGCGCGCGAAAGGCGCTGGCCGGGCGCGCATTCTGCTGCGTCATATTTTCCCCAACGTGCTGGGCACGCTGATCACCGTTATCGCCCTCTCCTACGCCACGCTGCTGGAAGGGTCCGTGCTGACGGAAACCGTATTCGCCTGGCCGGGCGTCGGTCGCTATATGACCAACGCGCTGTTTTCCGCGGATGTTCCGGCGATTCTCGGCGCTACGTTGCTGATTGGCAGCTGCTTTATCCTGCTCAACGCCGTGGCCGACGCCCTCACCTGGTTAACCGATCCGAGAACCCGATGACTCAACAACTTCATGAACTGGAAACCGTGCGCCCGCGCCGGCGCCGGGCGCGTATCACCTCGCTGACCATCGGCCTGACGCTGGTGATCGTGCTGGTGGCCATGGCGCTGCTGGCGCCGCTGCTGGCGCCGTTTGATCCTAACGCGCAGGTGATTGAACAGCGTCTGCTGGCACCATCTGCGCTGCACTGGTTTGGCACCGACGGCTTCGGCCGCGATTTATTGTCGCGCGTGATTTACGGCGCACGTCCGACGCTGCTGCTGGTGTCGCTGATTCTGGTGCTGACCATTCCGGTTGGCCTGTTAGTCGGCATCACCGCTGGCTACGTCGGCGGCTGGACCGAACGCGTGCTGATGCGCATCACCGATATTTTCCTGTCGCTGCCCAACCTGGTGATTGCGCTGGCGCTGGTGGCAATGCTGGGTCCGGGCCTGATGAACGGCGCGCTGGCGCTGGCGCTCACCAGCTGGCCGCCGTTTGCCCGGCAGGCACGCGCGGAAACCCTGGCATTGCGCCGCAGCGATTACCTCGCCGCCGCGCGCATGCAGGGTATTACCGGCCTGCGTCTGATGTTTGGCCACATTCTGCCGCTCTGCCTGCCGACCGCCGTGGTGCGTGCCGCGCTGAGCCTCGGCGGGATTATTCTTTCTGCTGCCGGGCTGGGCTTCCTCGGCATGGGCGTACAGCCGCCAACCGCCGAATGGGGCTCGATGGTAGCAGAAGGCAGTAAAGTGATTTTCGACCAATGGTGGGTGGCGGCAGCGCCCGGCGCAGCCATTCTGTTCGCCAGCCTGGCGTTTAACCTCACAGGCGACGGCCTGCGTGACCGACTGGATACCCGCCATGCCAAATGATCTGTTAATTGATGCGCAGGGGCTGACGATTCGCAGCCACGACGCGCTGCTGGTGGATAACATCAGCTTTACCCTTGGCCGCGAACGCGTGGCGCTGGTCGGTGAATCCGGCTCGGGCAAATCCCTGACCGCGCGTGCGCTGATGGGCCTGCTGTCGCCCGCGCTGCAACTGCAGGCTGACCGGCTGCAGGTGGCGGGCGCAGACGCCCTGCACCTGCGCGAGCGCGACTGGATCGGCCTGCGCGGCGGCAAAGTGGCGATGGTCATGCAGGACCCGAAATACGCGCTCAACCCGACGCGCACCATTGGCTGGCAGGTTGAAGAGCCGCTGGTGTTGCACCGCAAGCTGAGCCGTGCCGAGCGCAAAGAGAAAGTGTGCGAGATGCTGGACGCGGTGGGCCTGCCCGATCCGCGCCAGCTGATGAAGCGCTATCCGCATCAGCTCTCCGGCGGCATGGGTCAGCGCGTGATGCTGGCGATCGCGCTGATTACCGATCCCGATCTGCTGATTGCCGATGAGCCGACCTCGGCGCTCGATCACGCCATGCGCGATCAGGTGCTGGCGTTGATTCGTCGCCTGGTGGAGCAGCGCAATATGGGCCTGCTGCTGATCAGTCACGATCTGCAACAGGTCTCCGAGCACTGTCAGCGGGTGATGGTGATGTACAAAGGCCGCCTGCTGGACACGCTGCCGGCGGCGCAGCTGTCGGACGCCAGCCATCCTTATACCCGCACGCTGTGGGCCTGCCGTCCGGGTAAAGCCACGCACGGCGAACGCCTGCCGGTGCTGGATCGCGCGGCGCTGGAGAAGATGCATGATTGAATTAGCCAACCTGAGCGTTTCGCACAAACAGGGTTATGAACTGCGCACCGTGGTGCACGATGTGAACCTGCAGGTGGC
This sequence comes from Pantoea sp. Morm, assembly GCF_016643525.1. Lineage (NCBI taxonomy): Bacteria > Pseudomonadati > Pseudomonadota > Gammaproteobacteria > Enterobacterales > Erwiniaceae > Pantoea > Pantoea sp. Morm. The sequence goes on from NZ_VOQX01000052.1 coordinate 10,483, forward strand.
AGCCGGCGAGTGTTTCGGTCTGGTGGGGCCTTCCGGCTGCGGTAAATCGTCGCTGCTGTGGGTGATGGCCGGACTGAATCCGCACTGGCGCGGCCAGATGACGCTGGCGAATACCGCCGTGCAGCCGGGCAAACCCTTTACCGGCCAGCTGCGGCGCGATGTGCAGATGGTGTTTCAGGATCCCTACGCATCGCTGCATCCGCGCCACCGGCTGCGCCGCACGCTGGCGGAACCGCTTAAGCTGCTGCGACGCGATAACATCGACGATCGCATCAACGCGGGCTTCCGCCATGTCGGGCTGGATCCGGCGCTGGCGGATCGCTATCCGCATCAGCTGTCCGGCGGACAGCGTCAGCGCGTGGCCATCGTGCGCGCCCTGCTGCTGGAGCCTAAGATCCTGCTGCTGGATGAGCCGACATCGGCGCTGGATATGTCTGTACAGGCCGAGATCCTGAACCTGCTTAACGATCTCAAACAGAATGATGGCCTGACCATGGTGCTGGTCAGCCACGATCCTGACGTGATCGATCATATGTGCGATCGCGCCGCGCGCATGGCGCAGGGCCGGATTGTTGGTTAGCATGGCATGAGCGCAACGCGGCGCGGTTTATCCCGAAGGTAGATTGCGCCGCTGCCCAACAGCCATTCAGTCATCTAAAGGAACACCGTATGACGGTAAAATTACGTCCGCTGGAGCGGGAAGATCTGCACTTTGTCCATCAGCTGGATAACAATGCCAGCGTAATGCGCTACTGGTTTGAAGAGCCGTACGAAGCGTTTGTGGAGCTTTCTGACCTGTATGATAAGCACATCCACGATCAGACCGAGCGGCGCTTTGTGGTGGAACACGACGGGCAAAAAGCCGGGCTGGTCGAGCTGGTGGAGATCAACCACGTGCATCGCCGGGCGGAGTTTCAGATCATCATCGACCCGGCGCATCAGGGCAAGGGCTTAGCCAGCAGGGCGGCAAAGCTGGCGATGGATTACGGCTTTTCGGTGCTCAATCTTTACAAGCTGTATCTGATTGTCGATCAGGAGAACGAGAAGGCGATTCATATCTACACCAAGCTCGGTTTTGAGGTGGAAGGCGTGCTGAAGCACGAGTTTTTCATCAACGGCGAGTACCGCAACACCATCCGCATGTGCATTTTCCAGCAGCAGTACCTGGCGCAGCATAAATCCGGTAATGCGATGGTGAAGCCTACCGCGCAATAAGTCAGTGCCCGTCATGAAACGGTGCGCCTGAAGGCGCACCCTACGAAAAACGGTGAAACGCACCACGTGAGTGTGGTTCAGGTCTGTAGGGTCGCCATTCATGGCGACCTGGCGTTGTCTCGGCAATATGAATGCGAAGGCCCATCTACCTGTAGGGTCGCCATTCATGGCGACCTGGCGTTGTCTCGGCAATATGAATGCGAAGGCCATCTGCCTGTAGGGTCGCCATTCATGGCGACAAGGCATCATGACAGCGCGTTATCCGCCGCGTGCGCCGACCACGTTGAGATGCGGCTGCGGGTGCGCTGGCTTCAGGTCATACATGCCGCCATAAAACGGATCGACCACCAGCCAGCCGGGGAAACCGAGCAGCGGAATATTGCCCAGCACGTACCACAGGTTGGCACTGGCTTCGATGGGCAGCGTCAGCGGCACGTAGCCCGGACTCTCCAGCATCACCTGATAATGTTTCTTACCGAAATAGGTGCCATTGGATTTCGCCAGATCCACCGTCTGCGGCGTATAGCCCTGCGCCACCGCGCGGCCGGTTTCATCCTGCACGGTGAAACGCGCGCCCTGCGGCACAGAGTCAATTTTTACCGGTTGCGTTTCGGTGCCGACAATGGTGGCACAGCCGCTCAGCAGCAGCGCACAGGCGGGAAGAAGATGTCGCAGGTTCATAGCAGGTCCGCTTCAGAATCAGAAAGGACAGTCTAAACTGCCCTCTCGACCTTTTCACTCGCCTCAATCGCGCTATCAGTGGCGCTTTTCTGCGCTTTATTACGGTTGACAACAGGCGGCAATCGCCGCGATATCCTGTGGCGTGGTGCGACAGCAGCCGCCAATCAGCCGTGCGCCCGCCTGTTGCCACTCGGGGAACTTATCGTGCAGCGTGCAGCCAGACGGCGCCGAGTGCCAGCTTTTGCTGACCGCATCATACTGCTCGCCGGAGTTAGGATAGACCAGCAGCGGCTTGTCCGTCAGCGCCTGTAGCGTTTGCAGCGCCGGCGTCACGCTCTCCAGCGCCACGCAGTTGAGGCCGACAGCGACCACCTGCGGCGCGGCATTGATGACTTCCGCCACCTTGCTCAGCGGCGTGCCGTCACTCAGGTGTTGCGCATCGCGCAGCGTGAAGGAGAACCACGCGCTGCTGTGCGGAAACTCCGCCAGCAGGCTAATCAGCGCCTGAATTTCACCAAACGACGGCAGCGTTTCACACGCCAGCAAATCCACGCCCGCCTCCAGCAGCGCCGCCACGCGCGGACGGTGGAAATCTTTCATTTCAGCAGCCGGCAAGGCGTAATCGCCGCGATATTCCGCGCCGTTGGCCAGATAAGCGCCATAAGGACCGACCGATCCGGCCACCAGCAACGGTGCCTCGCTGCCAGAAGCAGCACGATAATCGTCGCGCGCCCGCTGGGCCAGTGTCACGCTCTGGCGAATCAGCGCGCTGGCCTGGCCGCTATCCAGTCCGCGGGCGGCGAAGCCCAGCGGCGTCGCCTGATAGCTGGCGGTGATCGCCACGTTAGCGCCGGCGGCGAAGTAGTCATAGTGCACCTGATAAATCAGCTCGGGATTTTCCATCAGCACTTTGGCTGACCACAGCGTATCGGCCAGATTACAGCCGCGCGCTTCCAGCTCTGTCGCCAGCGCGCCATCCAGAATCAGGGTATCAGTGTGGGTCAGGGCCGCAGCGATGGGGTTACGCGACATCATCGGTCTCCTTAGCGTTGAAAGCGTGTTGGCGTTTTTGCGTCAGATAATAAGCAGCGTAGCAGAACAGTACAAAAGGAATGCCGCACCATAGCGCGATGCGCTGTGACGGGTCAAAGGCCAGCCCGATGCACGCCAGCAGACACAGGGTAAATCCGAGGATCGGCACCAGCGGATAGAACGGCGCGCGGTACGCCAACTGCTGCGGCGCATTGCCCGCCTGCAGATAGCGGCGACGGAACATGTAGTGTGAGGCGCAAATGCTCAGCCACACCGCCACCACGGCAAAGCCGGAAATCGCTGACAGCGCCACAAACACCGTATCCGGGGCGATCACGCTGGAAAACAGCGCCAGCAGGCCGCCGAGCATACTCACGGTGATGGCCAGCTGCGGAATGCCGCGCCGGTTGACCCGGGCAAAGCAGCGCGGCAGCGTGTTTTCATTGGCCAGCGACCACAGCATCCGTCCCGAGGCGTACAGTCCGGAATTCGCCGCTGACAGGATCGCGGTGAGGATCACGAAGTTGAAAATATCCGCCGCGTACGGGATGCCGATCTTTTCGAACACCAGTACGAACGGACTTTTAACGATGCCCGCCTGATCCATCGGGATCAGCGCGGCCAGCACAAACACCGTGCCGATAAAGAAGATGATCAGGCGCGCCACGGTGGTGCGAATCGCCAGCGGCAGCGCTTTCTGCGGCTGCTCGGTTTCACCCGCCGCAATGCCGATCAGCTCGGTCCCGGAGAAGGCAAAATTCACCGCCACCATGGTCATCAGAATCGGCAGCGTGCCGTGCGGCAGCCAGCCGGAAGCCGTCAGGTTATGTAATCCCGGCGCCGCGCTGCCGTCTTTCATCGGGATGAACCCCAGCATCGCCGCTGCGCCCAGCACGATAAAGGCAATGATGGTGATCACTTTAATGATGGAGAACCAGAACTCTCCTTCGGCAAAGAAGCGCGTCGAGACACTATTAAGCAGATAGATGGCGACACAGAACACCAGGCACCACAGCCACACCGGCACCGTCGGAAACCAGTACTGCATGCAGAAACCGGCGGCGGTCAGGCTGGAGCCGAGCGCCACCGTCCAGGTGAGCCAGTAGAGCCAGGCCACGGTGTAACCGGTCGCCGGACTGAGGTAGCGCGCGGCGTAGACGTGAAACGCGCCGGTTTCCGGCATCGCCACCGCAAGTTCGCCAAGACACACCATTACCAGCCATACCACCAGCGCACCAATCAGATAGGCCAGCAGCGTGCCCGCTGCGCCGGTGGTGGAGATGATGTAGCCGGTGTTGAAAAACAGCCCGGTGCCAATCACGCCGCCGAGCGACAGCATCACCAGATGCCGCACCTTCATGCTGCGCTTGAAGTTTGCCTGCGAAGGCGTCGGTTCAGTTTGCATTCTTTATATCCATATGGACGTCTAAACTTCTATATGGACACAGAGTTATACGCATCCGCGCGGCAATTTGCAACGTGGGAAAGGGTAAGGATTGGGAAAGCGTGTGCGGCCCCGCCGCGACGGGGCACACCAGTCAGGCGCCGAAGACGCCCTGCAGATAACGCTCAAGCGCCATGCGCGAGCTAAAACCGTGGGGAATACCGTAGTGCTCCTGCGAATCCCCCATCAGGTAGAGAGGGAACTGCGTGTAGTGGTCGCAGGTTTTCATCTCTGATGCGGGTTCAGCGAAATGCTGACTTTTTTCTTTCAGGGTGGGATGAATGATCAACGCTGTGCGCCCCATGCGGGCTTCACGATTCACATAGACGTAGTTTTCGCCACGGCGATAACCATAAGTTTTGGGTGTCAGGACGTCCATTTCGAATCCTGCTTTTTCCAGTACGCGCGCTACCTCATCCGGACGTAAATACATGCTTGCTCCTCTCTTCTCACAGCCCCGCAACCTTACATCAGCACGACAGCACAGGACATTCGGAATTTCCCTAAAGCCTGGCACACGGCTGCGTTTAGTCACGTTTCGTCTACACTTAGTATTACGTTTTAAGTCAAAGGGAGCGAAAAATGTTTAATCGAACCAGCAAAAACGATGACATTGATATCAATCAGGATGTAAACGAACTGGCCGATTCGCTGGAAGCCTTACTGAAATCTTACGGCAGCGAAGCCAAAGATGAAGTGGATAGCGCACGCAGCCAGGCGCAGGCCCTGCTGAAACAGACGCGCGCTAAACTGAACGGCAGTGGCAACCGCGTGACTCAGGCCGCGCGCGATGCGGGTTATCAGGTGGATGCCTACGTGCATGACAAACCGTGGTACGGCGTGGGTGTCGGTGCCGCCGTCGGTCTGGTGCTGGGCGCGCTGCTGATGTCACGCCGCTAAATCGCTAAAAAATCATCAGGAGCCTCGCGTATGCGGGGCTTTTTTTTGCGCGTCACTCCGCATTAGCGCGCCGATCCGGCTGCTGTCAGGCTGGTTAAAATTGCCGCAAAACCCTTTACAAAAATTTTTTCCCTGCGCCAGGGCGCACCATCGCTGGCATTCGCCCTAATCTGACTGCTTAAATCACAAAACCCTATATCTGGTGGGCTTGACCACCAATACCACTACATCTAGTATTCAACACATCAACTCGCTACCAGATGTCAGCAGGGACGACGTTCGCAGCAAAAGGGTTTTTGCTTCGTATCTCGCAACCTGACCACAACCAGAGGGAAATACGAATCATGCGCATTATTATTTACACTAAGAGCCAGTGTGTCCAGTGTGACGCGACCAAAAATGCCATGGATCGCAGTGGCATCGACTATCAGCTGATTAACCTCGATAGCCAGCCGGAAGCCATCGATCAGCTCAAATCGCTTGGCTATCGCCAGGTGCCCGTGGTGATGACGCACAACGACCACTGGAGCGGCTTCCGTCCCGACAAAATCGCCGGCCTGCGCCAGCCCGCTGCCGTCGGGGGATAAAGCGATGTTTCCACTGGTCTATTTTTCCAGCCAGTCGGAAAACACGCACCGGTTTATCACCCGTCTCGGCCTGCCTGCGCGGCGTATTCCGCTCGACGCCACGCAGCGCCTGCACATCGACCAGCCCTATATTTTAGTGGTGCCGAGCTACGGCGGCGGCAGCGCGCGTGGAGCAGTGCCGAAACAGGTGATTCAGTTCCTTAATGATGACGCCAACCGGCGCGGTATTCGCGGTGTGATTGCTGCGGGCAATCGCAACTTTGGCGCGGGCTTCTGCCTGGCGGGCGACATCATTGCGCAGAAATGTCAGGTTCCTTATCTCTACCGCTTTGAGCTGATGGGAACCGCCGACGATATTGCCCATGTTAAAGCGGGAGTGACCCAATTTTGGCAACGACAGACACCCTGAACAGCACACAGCTGGACTACCACGCGCTCAACGCGATGCTGAACCTGTATGACGCCGAAGGCCGCATCCAATTCAGCAAAGATCATGAAGCCACACGCCAGTTCTTCCTGCAGCACGTCCAGCCCAACAGCGTGCCATTCGACTCGCACGGCGAGCGTCTGCGCTATCTGGTGGCCGAAGGCTATTATGAAGCCGGGGTGCTGAACCAGTACGATTTCGCCTTCCTGTGCCAGCTGCACGAAGAGGCTGACGCCTGGGGCTTCCGTTTTCACACCTTCCTCGGTGCGTGGAAGTTTTATACCAGCTACACGCTGAAAACCTTCGACGGCAAACGCTATCTGGAAACCTTTGAGCAGCGCGCCTGCATGGTGGCGCTGACGCTGGCGCGCGGTAATGAAACGCTGGCGCGGGAACTGCTGGCCGAGATGCTGAGCGGTCGCTTCCAGCCGGCTACGCCGACCTTCCTCAACTGCGGTAAACAGCAGCGCGGCGAGCTGGTCTCCTGTTTTCTGCTGCGCATTGAAGACAATATGGAGTCGATTGGCCGCGCGGTGAACTCGGCGCTGCAGCTGTCGAAGCGCGGTGGCGGCGTGGCGTTTCTGCTCTCCAACCTGCGTGAATCCGGCGCGCCGATCAAGCGCATTGAAAATCAGTCGTCCGGCGTAATTCCGGTGATGAAGATGCTGGAAGATGCATTCTCCTACGCCAATCAGCTTGGTGCGCGTCAGGGCGCGGGCGCGGTGTGGCTGAATGCGCACCATCCGGATATCCTGCGCTTCCTCGATACCAAACGTGAAAACGCTGACGAGAAGATCCGTATCAAAACGCTGTCGCTCGGCGTGGTGATTCCGGATATCACCTTCCAGCTGGCCAAAGAGAACCGCGATATGGCGCTGTTTTCGCCTTACGATGTTGAGCGTATTTATGGCAAGGCGTTTGCTGATATCAGCATCAGCGAGTACTACGAGGCGATGCTGGCCGACGATCGCATCCGTAAAACCTTCATCAAGCCGCGCGACTTCTTCCAGACGCTGGCGGAAATTCAGTTTGAGTCCGGCTATCCCTACATCATGTATGAGGACAGCGTGAACCGCAGCAACCCGATTGCCGGTCGCATCAACATGAGTAACCTGTGTTCAGAGATCCTGCAGGTTAACAGCGCCAGCGAGTATCACGACGACCTGAGCTATCGCCGCGTCGGCAAAGATATCTCCTGTAACCTCGGCTCCCTGAATATCGCCCACGCCATGGACTCGCGTAATCTGGCGCAAACCGTGGAAGTGGCGGTGCGCGCACTGACGGCGGTTTCCGAGATGAGTGACATCACCTCCGTGCCGTCGGTGGCGGAAGGCAATCGCCGTTCACACGCTATCGGTCTCGGGCAGATGAACCTGCACGGCTATCTGGCGCGTGAAGGCATGGCTTACGGTTCGCCAGAGGCGCTGGATTTCACCAACCTCTATTTCTACTGCGTGACGTATCACGCCCTGCGCACCTCCAACCTGCTGGCGCAGGAGCGCGGCACGAGCTTTGACGGCTTTGCGCAGTCGCAGTACGCCAGCGGTGCCTATTTCGATAAATATACCCAACACAGCTGGCAGCCGCGCACTGCCCGGGTGGCGCAGATTTTTGCCGATGCCGGCATCGCCCTGCCCGACCAGGCGGACTGGCAGGCGCTGCGTGCGTCGGTGATGCAGCACGGTTTGTATAACCAGAACCTGCAGGCGATTCCGCCGACCGGTTCCATCTCTTACATCAACCACGCCACGTCGAGCATCCACCCGATTGTGTCGCGCATTGAGATCCGTAAAGAGGGCAAAACCGGCCGCGTGTATTACCCGGCTCCGTTTATGACCAATGACAACCTTGAGCTGTATCAGGATGCTTACCAGATTGGTCCCGAAGCGATTATTGATACTTACGCCGAAGCCACCCGGCACGTCGATCAGGGACTGTCGCTGACGCTGTTTTTCCGCGATGACGTCACGACGCGCGATATCAACAAAGCGCAGATCTACGCCTGGAAGAAAGGCATCAAAACCCTCTATTACATTCGACTGCGTCAGATGGCGCTACAAGGCACGGAGGTACAGGGCTGCGTTTCCTGTGCACTGTGATGATGACTATGCAACTTAAACAGATTCAGGCGATTAACTGGAACCGCATCCAGGACGAGAAAGATCTCGAAGTGTGGAACCGTCTTACCAGCAACTTCTGGCTGCCAGAGAAGGTGCCGCTGTCCAACGATCTGCCGGCATGGCAGTCGCTCGACCCGCAGCAGCAGCAGCTGACGATTCGGGTGTTTACCGGTCTGACGCTGCTCGACACCATTCAGAACGTCATTGGCGCACCGGGGCTGATGGAAGATGCGCTGACGCCGCACGAAGAGGCGGTGCTGTCGAACATCAGCTTTATGGAAGCGGTACATGCGCGCTCTTACAGTTCGATCTTCTCCACGCTGTGTAACACCGCCGACGTGGATGCCGCTTACCGCTGGAGCGAGGAGAATGCCGCCCTGCAGAACAAGGCGAAAATCGTGCTGGATCACTACCGCGCCAGCGATCCGCTGAAGAAGAAAATCGCCAGCGTCTTTCTGGAGTCGTTCCTGTTTTACTCCGGCTTCTGGCTGCCGATGTACTGGTCAAGCCGCGGCAAGCTGACCAATACCGCCGATCTGATTCGGCTGATTATCCGTGATGAAGCGGTACACGGTTATTACATCGGCTATAAGTACCAGAAAGCGCTGGAAACCGTTGACGACGCGCGCCGCGCTGAGCTGCAACAGTTCGCCATCGATTTACTGCTGGCGCTGTATGAAAACGAGGTGGTGTACACCGAAGCGCTGTATGCCGACGTGGGCTGGGCCGAAGAGGTGAAAACCTTCCTGCATTACAATGCCAACAAGGCGCTGATGAACCTGGGTTACGAAGCGCTGTTCCCGGCTGAGCTGACGGCGGTGAATCCGGCGATTCTGTCGGCGCTGTCGCCCAACGCCGATGAAAACCACGATTTCTTTTCGGGTTCCGGTTCATCCTATGTGATGGGCAAAGCGGTTGAAACCGAGGACGAGGACTGGAATTTTTAGTCGCGTGCGGTGCGCGGTAAAGGGTGCACATTGCACCGTAAGCGGTGCGCATCAATGCGCACCCTACGGTTGGGTTAATCATGTCGCCTGAAATGCACCCAGCGGTTAGGTTGATGCATCTGTAGGGTCGGCATTGATGCCGACCGGAACCCGCCCGCAGCGGTAATATTGATGCATCCGTAGGGTCGGCATTGATGCCGACCGGAACGCGCCCCCAGCGGTTAGGTTGATGATACCTCCACAGGGTCGGCATTTATGCCGACCAGGTTAATTTCATGCCGATCCCACCATGTTCTGCTCATTCATTTTCCTCTCCTGCATTCCCGCCGTTCCCCTGAAATAAGGTTAATTCCGCGCGTGATTATTTTACCTATTTAGCGCCATTCATCGCCGGAATATTTCGCCTGACTAAGCGTGATTTATCCGCCTTCCGGCAATAATTCTGGCCGAAACCGGTTTAATTTCAAAAAAAATTCAGAAAAAATTTATCCCGTCTCATCCCTTGCAGGCACTGGAATTAGCCACTGTCGCGCCATACGTGTCACACCAGATATTTCCGTTAAGGGTTGTCAGATAATCTCACTATGCTACGGTATAGGCGCTTAAATTTACGCAGGGTACAACAAGAAATAGTCAGACATTTAACCAGGAATTTCATTACTGCATGGCAATTAAACTCGAAGTAAAGAATTTATATAAGGTATTTGGCGATCATCCCGAAAAGGCATTTAAGCTGATTGAAAAAGGCGAGAGTAAAGAGAGTATTCTGGCGAAAACCGGCCTCTCACTCGGCGTCAAAAATGCCAGTCTGGCCATTGAAGAAGGCGAGATCTTTGTCATTATGGGGCTGTCCGGCTCCGGCAAGTCCACTATGGTTCGCCTTCTCAATCGTCTGATCGAGCCGACACGCGGCCAGGTGATTATTGATGGCATCAATATTGCCAAAATATCCGACGCAGAATTGCGTGATGTGCGCAGAAATAAAATCAGCATGGTATTCCAGTCATTCGCACTGATGCCGCACATGACGGTGCTAAATAACACCGCGTTCGGCATGGAATTAGCTGGCGTGGCGCTGCAGGAGCGGCAGGAAAAAGCGCTCGATGCGCTGCGTCAGGTCGGGCTGGAAAATTATGCTCACGCCTGGCCCGATGAACTCTCCGGCGGAATGCGTCAGCGTGTTGGATTAGCCCGTGCGCTGGCGATTAATCCGGATATATTGCTAATGGACGAAGCCTTTTCCGCACTTGATCCATTAATTCGCACGGAAATGCAGGATGAACTGGTAAAACTGCAGGCGAAACATCAGCGCACCATCGTGTTTATTTCCCACGATCTGGATGAAGCCATGCGTATTGGCGACCGCATCGCCATCATGCAGGGCGGCGAAGTGGTGCAGGTCGGCACGCCGGATGAAATCCTCAATAATCCGGCCAACGATTATGTGCGCACCTTCTTCCGCGGCGTGGATATCAGTCACGTCTTTAGCGCCAAAGATATCGCCCGCCGCAGCGCCGGCGCGCTGATTCGTAAGGCCGCCGGTTTCGGTCCGCGTTCGGCAATCAAACTGCTGCAGGATGAAGACCGCGAATATGGCTATGTGCTGGAGAAACAGAAATTCATCGGCGTCGTCTCCACTGACTCGCTGAAAGCGGCACTCGCCGCCGGTGAAGGGCTGGATAACGCCCTGCTCGACGCACCGCTGGCGGTTCCTGCCGATACCTCGCTCAACGATTTGCTCTCTCACGTCGCGCAGGCGCCCTGTGCGGTGCCGGTGATCGGCGAAGATCAGCAGTACGTCGGTATCATTTCCAAAAGCACGCTGTTACGCGCTTTAGATCGTGAAGGAGCCCAGCCATGAGTGCACAAAACGCCAATCCATGGGAAAGCGCCAGCCAGACCAGCGCACCACCCGCCACCAGCAACGCCGCCGCAGCCAGCAGCGATCCGTGGTCCGCGACAGGTAGCAGCACGCCGGCTGACAGCAGCGCCAGCGCCGCCGATGCCTGGGGCAACGCCGCCGGCAGTACATCGGATGCTGCCAGCAGTGGTGGACACGATGCCGTCAGCAGCACCGCCAGCAGCAGCGACTGGCTGAGCAGCGCACCGGCCGCGGCACCGGAGCACTTCAGCCTGCTGGATCCGTTCCACACCACGCTGATTCCGCTGGATCGCTGGGTCACCGAAGGCATCGACTGGGTAGTTACCCACTTCCGCCCGCTGTTTCAGGGCATTCGCGTGCCGGTGGATTATATCCTCAGCGCCTTCCAGCAACTGCTGATGGGTCTGCCTGCGCCAGTGGCGATAGTGGTGTTTGCGCTGATTGCCTGGCAGATTGCCAGCCCGGCGATGGGCCTCGCCACGCTGATATCGCTGGTGCTGATTGGCATGATCGGTGCCTGGTCCCAGGCGATGGTGACGCTGGCGCTGGTGCTCACCGCCCTGCTGTTTTGCGTACTGATTGGCCTGCCGCTTGGCATCTGGCTGGCGCGCAGTGAGCGCGCGGCGCGCATCGTGCGGCCCCTGCTGGATGCGATGCAAACCACGCCGGCGTTCGTCTATCTGGTGCCCATCGTCATGCTGTTTGGTATCGGCAACGTGCCGGGCGTGGTGGTGACGATTATCTTTGCCCTGCCGCCGGTGGTGCGTCTCACCATACTCGGTATTAAGCAGGTGCCGGCTGACCTGATCGAAGCCAGTGAATCTTTCGGTGCCAGCCCGCGCCAGATGCTGTTCAAGGTCCAGCTGCCGCTGGCGATGCCGACCATTATGGCTGGCGTCAATCAGACACTGATGCTGGCGCTGTCGATGGTGGTCATCGCCTCGATGATTGCCGTTGGCGGTCTGGGCCAGATGGTGCTGCGCGGTATTGGTCGCCTCGATATGGGCCTTGCCAGCGTGGGCGGCGTCGGTATCGTGATCCTCGCCATCATTCTCGACCGCCTGACGCAGTCGGTAGGTCGCGACAGCCGCAGCCGTGGCAGCCGCCACTGGTACAGCAGCGGGCCGCTGGGTTTGTTGCTGCGTCCATTCAGTAAAAAAGCCTGATTTCTTTGGGTGGCCCGCTGCGGTCGCCCGTCTCCGACGTCACACGTAAAATAAGGAATGACTATGCGCAAGACAGCTCTATTCGCCGCCGTCCTGACCACGGTTGCCGCGACGCACGTGTCCGCCGCCGACCTTCCGGGCAAAGGCATTACCGTTAAACCGGCTCAGAGTACCATTTCCGAAGAGACCTTCCAGACGCTGCTGGTGAGCCGCGCGCTGGAGAAGCTCGGCTACACCGTTGAGAAGCCGAGTGAAGTGGATTACAACGTGGCTTACACCACCATTGCCGGCGGTGATGCCACGTTTATCGCCACCAACTGGCAACCGCTGCATGACGACATGTACAAAGCCGCCGGCGGTGATAATAAATTTTATCGCCAGGGCACCTACGTCAGCGGTGCCGCGCAGGGTTACCTGATCGACAAGAAAACCGCCGATCAGTATCACATCACCAACATTGAGCAGCTGAAAGATCCAAAGCTGGCCAAACTGTTTGATACCAATGGCGATGGCAAAGCAGACCTGACCGGCTGTACGCCTGGCTGGGGCTGTGAAGCGGTGATTAACCATCAGATCGAGGCCTACAAACTGAGCGATACCGTGGTGCACAACCAGGGTAACTACTCGGCGATGATTGCCGACACCATTACGCGCTTCAAACAGGGTAAACCGATTCTCTATTACACCTGGACGCCATACTGGGTCAGCGACGTGCTGAAGCCGGGTAAAGATGTGGTGTGGCTGCAGGTGCCGTTCTCCTCACTGCCAGGCGCGCAGAGCAAAGTGGATACCAGACTGGCTAACGGCGCCAACTATGGCTTCCCGGTGAACACCATGCATATCGTGGCCAACAAAGCCTGGACGGAGAAGAATCCGGCGGCGGCGAAACTGTTTGCCGAAATGAAGCTGCCGATTGGCGATATCAATGCCGAGAACGCCGCGATGCATGCCGGTCACGCCTCAGAAACGGACATCAACGGCCACGTTGACGGCTGGATCAAAGCTCATCAGGCGGAATTTGATAAATGGGTCAGCGACGCCATGGCGGCGGCGAAATAAACCCGTGCGGCACCCCGTCTCAGCCACGTGGTGCCGTCATTTTCCGCCCTCCCGCCCCGTCAGTAAGCGAAGCGTGCGCTATAGCGCACTGGTACGTCCTGTTAATTAACACAACATTGAAATAATTTTTTGGGTTACTATTACCCACATATGATTATTTACCCGCTTTTCCCACCAGCTATGTCTCCTTTCCACCGCCCGCATCGGGTCGGCCGCGCCAGGATGAGTCTGCGTTATCGCAGGTATTCACCCTCCCACGTGCCGGTTATACCGCAGACGACGAACGGAATTCATCACGCCGCTGATGCTGGCGCGTTACCCGGATTAACCGGTGCCTTATCGATTAACCCATTGATTTACTCCAGCAAAGCCGGCCGGGAAAAGTGTTTAGAAAACGTAAAGATCAATGCAAAGTGGTGAGCGATACTGTTCATTAATGATTGGCTTTGTTATGGTTAGCCACACAGTTATTCACCTAAGTTATTTTTACTCGCGAAATTATTCAATCCACTGAAGGTTTCGCTTAGCGAATTGATGACGATAGCGGCTTTGTCTGCAAAGCGGCTGGTCAGGGCGCAGAGCCCAGGGTTATGGACCGACCTGGAACGCCAGGTGCTGACAGTGTGACGGTGCAAACAATCACAGGCGGAAAATATGACTACGCTTAATCTGTCACCCTCATTATTATATTTGTTGCAACTAAGAGGTTTTTAATGGAAAGCTCGTTTACTCCCATTGAGCAGATGCTAAACATCCGTGCTAATCGCCACAAAGATTTTCCGCTGCAGGAGATCATCCTGACCCGTCTGTGCATGCACATGCAGGGTAAGCTGCTGGATAATCGCAACAAAATGTTGAAGGCGCAGGGAATTAACGAAACTTTATTCATGGCGCTGATTACGCTGGACGCGCAGGAAAACCAGAGCATTCAGCCTTCTGAGCTGAGCTCGGCGCTGGGTTCTTCCCGCACCAACGCGACGCGCATCGCTGATGAACTGGAAAAGCGCGGCTGGATCGAGCGTCGTGAGAGCGATAACGATCGCCGTTGCCTGCACCTGCACCTGACGGAAAAAGGTAACGAATTCTTACGTCAGCTGCTGCCACCACAGCATCAGAGCCTGCAGTATCTGTGGTCCTCGCTGACCGATACCGAGCAGGAGCAGCTGGAAGCCATCACGCGTAAGTTGCTTAACCGTCTCGATAAAATGGACGAAGATCAGGTTATCGCTTCCCTGTCGCGTTAATAGCAAGAACTGCGACACAATCACCCACCGAAATCGCTATTTTAATCCCCTTTTATCCGGCCAGCGTTGCAAACGCTGGCTTTTTCGACTCGGGCGACCGTGTTGATGGATCAACACATCCCGACTAAATGGCAAACGTGGAGAACGACATGAGTGCGACAGCGGAAGCTCAAAGCCCGCAACAGCCCGCGAACAAAAAGAAGAAGCGCAAAGGTGCGCTGATCCTGCTGGCTATCGTGTTTATCGTGATTGGTGTGGGTTATCTGGCTTACTGGTATCTGGTGCTGCGCCACTTCCAGGAAACCGATGACGCCTACGTGGCAGGCAACCAGGTGCAGGTGATGGCCCAGGTTTCCGGCAGCGTGAATAAAGTGTGGTTCGAGGATACGGATCGGGTGAAAAAAGGCGACATTCTGGTGTCGCTGGATAAAACCGATGCGCAGCAGGCATTCGAGAAAGCGCAGACCGCGCTGGCCACCAGCGTGCGCCAGACGCACCAGCTGATGATCAACGGCAAACAGTATCAGGCCACCATCAAGCTGCAACAGACCGCGCTGGATCAGGCCGAATCCGACCTGAAACGTCGTGAGCCGCTCGGTGCCGCCAATCTGATTGGTCGCGAAGAGCTGCAGCACGCGCGTGATGCCGTGGCCACGGCGAAAGCCCAGCTGGACGTGGCGATTCAGCAGTACAACGCGAACCAGGCGATGATCCTGAATACCGACCTCGAAAATCAGCCGGCGGTAAAACAGAGCGCTGCTGAGCTGCGCGATGCCTGGCTGGCGCTGCAGCGCACCGACATCCGCAGTCCGATGGACGGCTATGTCTCGCGTCGCAGCGTGCAGGTCGGTTCACAGATCTCCACCAGCACACCGCTGCTGGCGGTGGTGCCGGCCACCAACCTGTGGGTTGACGCCAACTTTAAAGAGACGCAGCTGGCAGGCGTGCGCATCGGTCAGCCCGCCACGGTCATCAGTGATATCTACGGCGATGATGTGGAGTATCACGGCAAGGTAGTTGGTCTGGATATGGGCACCGGTAGCGCCTTCTCGCTGCTGCCAGCGCAGAACGCCACCGGTAACTGGATCAAAGTGGTACAGCGTCTGCCGGTGCGTATCGAACTCGATCCGCAGCAAGTGGCGCAACATCCGCTGCGTATCGGCCTGTCCACGCTGGTGAAAGTAGATACCCAGAACAAAGATGGCGCCGCGCTGGCCAGCAATGTCCGCACCCAGGCCGCGTATGAAAGTAACGCGCTGGCAATCGACCTTGCGCCGGTTAACCAGCTGATCGCTGACATTGTCCGTGCCAACGCGCAATAACCTCGCGGGAGGCTGTTATGGCACAAAAGCCGCTTGAAGGTGCGCCGTTAGTTCTGATGACCATCGCCCTGTCGCTGGCGACGTTCATGCAGGTACTCGACTCCACCATCGCTAACGTGGCGATCCCAACCATCGCCGGTAACCTCGGGGCGTCCAACTCGCAGGGCACCTGGGTGATCACCTCGTTCGGGGTGGCGAATGCCATCTCGATCCCGATCACCGGCTGGCTGGCAAAGCGCGTTGGTGAAGTGAAGCTGTTCACCTGGTCGACCATTCTGTTCGCGCTGGCCTCATGGGCGTGCGGCATGTCCGAAAGCCTGGAGATGCTGATCTTCTTCCGCGTGATTCAGGGCGTGGTGGCCGGTCCGCTGATTCCGCTGTCGCAAAGTTTGCTACTGAACAACTACCCGCCGGCCAAGCGCAGCGTGGCGCTGTCGCTGTGGGCGATGACGGTGATCGTTGCGCCGATCTGCGGTCCGATTCTTGGCGGCTGGATCAGCGATAACTATCACTGGGGCTGGATCTTCTTCATCAACGTGCCAATTGGCGTGGTGGTGGTGATGCTGACGCTGCAAACCCTGCGCGGGCGCGAAACCAAAACTGAGATCCGCCCGATCGATATGGTCGGTCTGGTGCTGCTGGTGGTGGGGATTGGTTCTCTGCAGGTGATGCTTGACCGCGGTAAAGAACTCGACTGGTTTGGCTCAACCGAAATCATCGTGCTGACGGTGGTCGCGGTGGTGTCGCTAGCCGTGCTGCTGGTGTGGGAGCTGACCGACGATCACCCGATTGTCGATTTGTCGCTGTTTAAGAAGCGAAATTTCACCATCGGCTGTCTGTCGATCAGTCTGGCTTACATGCTGTACTTCGGCTCGATCGTCCTGCTGCCGCAGCTGCTCCAGGAGGTATACGGCTATACCGCCACCTGGGCAGGGCTGGCATCGGCGCCGGTGGGGATCATTCCGGTGATTCTGTCGCCGATCATTGGCCGCTTCGCCCATAAGCTGGACATGCGGCGGCTGGTGACCTTTAGTTTTATCATGTATGCGGTGTGCTTCTACTGGCGTGCGTATACGTTTGAGCCGGGGATGGATTTCGGTGCCTCCGCGTGGCCGCAGTTTATCCAGGGGTTCGCGGTGGCCTGCTTCTTTATGCCGCTGACCACCATTACGCTGTCCGGCTTGCCGCCAGAGCGTATGGCGGCGGCCTCCAGCCTGTCGAACTTTGTGCGTACGCTGGCGGGTTCAATCGGAACGTCGATCACCACCACCATGTGGACAGATCGCGAATCGATGCACCACAGCTACCTGTCGGAATCGGTTAATCCATTCAATCCGAATTCGCAGCAAATGTATGATCAGCTGCAAAGCATGGGCATGACGCAGCAGCAGGCATCGGCTTATATCGCCCAGCAAATTACTAATCAGGGCCTGATTATCTCGGCTAACGAGATCTTCTGGGCATCGGCGGGGGTGTTTTTGGTCCTGCTGGTTCTGGTGTGGTTTGCCCGACCGCCGTTTGGCGCGGGCGGCGGCGGCGGTGGCGCGCACTGAGTGACAGAAACAAAAACGGGCCACAGCGGCCCGTTTTTTTATTTATGCGTTCTGACGCCACCATTCGGCGAGCAGAATGCCGGTCGCGACCGAAACGTTGAGGCTTTCAACGTTGCCGGTCCCGCCAATCGACAGGCTGATATCGCCCTGCTGGAATGCGCTGTCTGACAGACCTTCACGCTCCTGACCCAGCACCAGTACCATTTTGGCTGGCAGCGCCGCCTGCGCCAGTGGCGTACCGGCGTGGCTGGATGTGGTCACGATGGTGTAACCGGCTTTGCGGAACGCTTCCAGACCCGCAGCAAAGCTTTCACCGCTGATCGCCTGGACGTGCTCTGCACCACCTTCAGCCGTGCGAACTGCGGCACCCGACTCCAGCAGCGAGGCATCATTGACCAGCAAACCTTTGATGCCAAAGTGCGCGCAGCTGCGCATGATACCGCCAAGGTTGTGCGGGTTGCTGACATCTTCCAGCGCCAGTACGCAGTCTTTGCTCTGCGCCTGCTGCAGCCATTCCGCCACCGGCATGCCCATGCGCTTCTTAATAATGAAGCACACGCCACCGTGGTGTTCAGTTCCGGACGCTTTCGCCAGCTCGGCGTCGTCCACCACGTGATAGGCTTTGCGGTTTGCTGCCAGCCAGCGCAGGGTTTCGCGGAAGCGCGGCGTGACGCTTTGCACGAACCAGGCACGGACGATGCTTTCGGGACGGCTCTGGAACAGCGCCTGGCAGGCGTTTTCGCCATACACGCGCGTCTCTTCCTGACGCTGACGGCGAATCAGTTCCGGGTCGATAACCGGCTTGCTGCTGGCCGCTTCGTCACCCGCATCCGCTTCAGCGGCGACTGGCGGACGTGACACGGTGCGCCACGGTGAATCACTGAAGCCGCGATCGTCCCGATCGCTGCGACGCCCGCGCGCGCTATCGTCACGCGGACCGCGCGAACGGCCAGCATCGTCACGTGGACCACGCGAACGCCCGGCATCATCGCCACGGGCGGTGCGCGGACGACCGCTCTCTTCATTATTACGGGTGCTGCGAGGACCAGAGCGACGATTCTCTTCCTGGCGCGCAGCAGGACGGCCGCCTTTGCCGGTACGGGGATTTGGCTTCTGACCGCCCTCCTCATCACGTACGTACATCACTTTTACCTTGCCGCTTTTGCCTTTAAATTCGTCGTTCATCTGTTCCTCCAGCATTGAGAGCGCGAAGATTACCTGATGTGTCGGCGCTTAGCTATCAACTATTGAACCTATTGCTTAATCCAGATTGAGCATAGCATTCAACCTTTTCATAATGTTCACCAATCCTAAGATTTACAGGTCCGGTTTGAGGTGACGATGAATACTGTATGTGCCTCCTGTCAGGCAACTAACCGCGTTCCCGAGGAACGTCTGGCCGACGGAGCCAAATGCGGTCGCTGCGGCGATGCGCTATTTAGCGGTGAAGTGGTGAATGCCACGGCGGCCACGCTGGATAAATACCTGCAGGACGATCTGCCGGTCGTGGTCGACTTCTGGGCGCCATGGTGCGGCCCGTGCGTGAACTTCGCGCCGGTGTTTAAAGACGTCGCTGACGAGCGGCGCGGCAAAGTGCGCTTCGTGAAAGTGAACACTGAGGCGGAACCTGCGCTCAGCACGCGTTTTCGCATCCGCAGCATCCCAACCATTATGCTGTTCAAAAACGGTGAGATGGTGGACATGCTGAACGGTGCGATGCCGAAAGCGCCGTTCAACGAATGGCTCGACGAATCACTCTAATCCTCCAGGGCCAGCCACGTGCTGGCCTTGTTTTTGCCCTTCTATTACACTGGCGTTTTTCCCTGTCCGCGATGCTATGTCTGAAAATGCCGTCCTGCGCCTGCGTGCGCAGCGTTTAGCGCGTGCCACGCGCCCGTTTCTCGCCCGAGGCAACCGCGTGCTGCGCTGTCAGCGCTGCCTGCTGCCGCATAAAAACTGTCTGTGCGCGACCCTGCAGCCGCAACAGGCGCGCAGCCGGTTTTGCCTGGTGATGTTTGATACTGAACCAATGAAACCCAGTAATACCGGCCGGCTGATTGCCGACATTCTGCCGGAAACCCAGGCCTTTGGCTGGTCGCGCACCGAGCCCGACGCCGCGCTGCTGGCGGCGGTGCAGACGGCCGATTATCAGCCGATGGTGGTGTTTCCCGGTGCCTACGCCGATGCCGATCGCCAGGTTCTGACCACGCCGCCCACCAGCGGCAAGCCCCCACTGTTTATTATGCTCGACGGCACCTGGACCGAAGCGCGCAAAATGTTCCGCAAAAGTCCGTGGCTGGATAGCTTTCCGGTGATGTCACTGGATGTGGCGACACCGTCGCGCTACACGCTGCGCGAAGCCCATGCGCCGGGCCAGCACTGCACCGCCGAAGTGGCCGCCGCGCTGCTGGAACAGGCAGGTGACGCCCCGGCGGCGCAGGCGTTGCAGCAGCACTTTGAACGCTTCCGTCAGGCCTATCTGGCCGGTAAACCCCACCATCCGATACACGCGCAAGCAGATAATTTCTGAAGCTGGCTCGCAGCCTGACATCGACAAATCGGCAACCGGCGCAAAAGCGTTTACAATCATGCCAATCCCGAGAGCAGGAGCGAATGATGAGCCAACGTGGACTGGAAGCGCTGTTACGACCGAAATCAATTGCGGTGCTGGGTGCGTCGGTAAAACCGGGCCGCGCTGGCTATCTGATGATGCGCAACCTGCTGGCGGGCGGCTTTGGCGGTCCGGTGTTGCCGGTCACGCCCAAATACAAGGCGGTCAGCGGCGTGCTGGCCTGGCCGGATGTGGCCACCCTGCCCTTCGCCCCCGATCTGGCGATTATCTGCACCCACGCCAGACGCAATCTGGAACTTTTACAGCAGCTGGGAGAAAAAGGCTGTAAAGCCTGCATCATTCTCTCCGCGCCGGCCAGCCAGCTGGAGGCGCTGAAAGCCTGTGCCAGCCAGTGGCAGATGCGCCTGCTGGGCCCCAACAGTCTGGGCCTGTTAGCCCCCTGGCAGGGGCTGAATGCCAGCTTCTCACCGGTACCGATTGCAAAGGGCCGCATCGCCTTTATTTCGCAATCGGCGGCGGTGTCCAACACCATTCTCGACTGGGCGCAACAGCGCAACCTGGGCTTTTCGTGGTTTATCGCCTTAGGCGATAGCCTGGATATTGATGTCGACGACCTGCTGGATTTTCTTGCACGCGATGGCAAAACCAGCGCCATTTTGCTCTACCTGGAACATCTGAGCGACGCCCGGCGCTTCGTTTCTGCCTCGCGTAGCGCAGCGCGTAATAAACCCATTCTGGTGATCAAAAGCGGTCGCAGCCATCAGGCACAGGCGATGATCGGCACCGCCAGCGGGCTGGATGCCGCCTGGGATGCCGCCATTCAGCGCGCCGGTCTGCTGCGCGTGCAGGACACGCATGAGCTGTTTTCCGCCGTGGAGTCGCTCAGCCACATGCGCCCGCTGCGCGGTGAGCGCCTGATGATTATCAGCAACGGCGCCGCTCCGGCAGCCCTGGCGCTGGATGAACTCTATGCGCGTAACGGCAAGCTGGCGACGCTGGATGAGCCCACGCTGCAGGCGCTGGCGGCCCTGCTGCCGGAGGGCATCGGGCGCGGTAATCCGCTGGATTTGAAAGATCATGCAACCCCCGCGCTGTACGTGGCCTGCGTAACACAGCTGCTCGACAGCCATGAACTGGATGCGCTGATGATTATTCATTCACCCAGCGCCGTCTCTCCGGCCAGTGAAACCGCCACGCAGATTATTGCGGCGGTGGCCGCGCATCCGCGGGGTAAGCAGGTGACGCTGCTGACCAACTGGTGCGGCGAACACTCTTCGCAGGAAGCCCGCCGCGCATTCACCCAGGCCGGCATTCCGACCTGGCGCACGCCAGAAGGCACGGTGACGGCATTCATGCATCAGGTTGAGTACCGGCGTAACCAGAAACAGTTACGCGAAACGCCAGCGCTGCCGCTGGGCCTGACGCAAAACAGCGCCGAGGCACATCAGCTGCTGCAGCAGGCACTGGATAGCGGCATTACCACGCTGGATACGCACGAGGTGCAGCCCATACTGCAGGCTTACGGGCTGGCGACGCTGCCGACGTGGATCGCCAGCGACAGCCAGTCTGCCGCTAAGATTGCCGACCAGATTGGTTATCCGGTGGCGCTCAAGCTGCGCTCGCCGGATATTGCGCATAAGTCGGATGTACAGGGCGTGATGCTCTATCTGCGCAGCGCGGCAGAAGTTGAACAGGCAGCAGACGCCATCTTCGATCGCGTGCGTGAAACGCATCCGCAGGCGCGCATTGACGGTCTGCTGGTGCAAAGTATGGCGAACCGCGCCGGTGCGCAGGAGTTGCGGGTGGTGGTTGAGCATGACCCGCTGTTTGGCCCAATCATCATGCTGGGCGAAGGCGGTGTGGAGTGGCAACCGGACAAGCAGGCCGCCGTAGCGTTGCCGCCGCTGAATATGACGCTGGCGCGCTATCTGGTGATTCAGGCACTGAAGAGCGGCAAAGTGCGCAGCCGCAGTGCACTGCGACCGCTGGACATCACCGGTCTGAGTCAGCTGCTGGTGCAGGTATCAAACCTCGTGGTGGACTGTCCGGAGATTCAGCGGCTGGATATTCATCCGCTGCTGGCATCCGCCAATACCTTTACCTTGCTGGACGTGACGCTGCAGCTGGCTCCGTTTCATGGCGACAGTGAGGCGCGGCTGGCGATTCGTCCCTATCCGCACCATCTGGAAGAGCAGGTGCAGCTTAAAGATGGCCAGCGCTGCCTGTTTCGCCCGATTCTGCCGGAGGATGAACCGCAGCTACGTGCCTTCATCGCCCAGGTCACCAAAGAAGACCTTTACTATCGCTACTTCAGTGAGATCAATGAGTTTACCCACGACGATTTGGCGAACATGACGCAGATCGATTACGACCGGGAGATGGCGATTGTCGCAGTACGCCAGCATAACGGTGCTAATGAGATCATCGGCGTGACGCGCGCGATCTCCGATGCTGACAATATCGACGCAGAATTTTCGGTATTGGTGCGTTCTGACCTGAAGGGTCTGGGCATGGGCCGGCGGCTGCTGGAAAAGATGATCCGCTATACGCGCGATCACGGCCTGCAACAATTGAACGGTATCACCATGCCGCACAATACCGGCATGATTACCCTGGCGCGAAAACTCAATTTTCGTGTGAATATTCAACTGGATGATGGCATTGTTAGCCTGAATTTACCGCTGGCTGACACCGGCGACCTGGCTGTAGAGAAAGGTAAAAATCCTCCTTAACCGGCCGGTTGATGTTATTATTTACCGTTAGGATCATGATTTGATGGCAAAAGGCCATACAATGAACAGAGAAGAAGTGCACTGTGATGTTGTCTAAATTCAAACGCAATAAACACCAACAACACCTCGCACAGCTGCCTAAACTGTCACAGTCCGTGTCGGATGTGACCACGCTTTACTCGCCCGCCGAGTTTCGTGAAACCCTGCTGACGAAAATCGCCACGGCAGAAAAACGCATCTGCATCGCCGCGCTGTATCTGGAAAATGATGACGGCGGACGCAGCATCATGCAGGCGCTGTATGCAGCGCGTCAGGCGCGCCCGGAACTGGATGTCAGCATTCTGGTGGACTGGCATCGTGCGCAGCGCGGCCGTATCGGTGCCGCGCGCGGCCTGACGAATGCCGACTGGTATTGCGAAATGGCGGCGCAGCATCCCGATATCGCGATTCCGGTGTACGGCATTCCGGTGAACACCCGGGAAGCGCTGGGTGTGCTGCATCTGAAAGGCTTTATCATTGACGATACGCTGCTCTACAGCGGTGCCAGCCTGAACGATGTTTATCTGCATCAGCATGACAAATACCGTTATGACCGTTATCAGCTGATCCGTAATCCGCAGCTGGCGGACACCATGTTTCAGTGGATTGGTGAGAATCTCAAACATTCTGAGGCCGTTAACCGTCTCGACCAGGCCGAACGTCCCTCCAGCCCGGAAATCAAGAATGAAACCCGCCAGTTTCGCCAGGAGCTGCGCAGCTTCAATTATCAGTTTACCGGTGATGCCGGCAACGAATCACTGGCCGTCACGCCGCTGGTCGGGCTGGGTAAACGTAGCCTGCTGAACAAAACCATCTTCCATTTAATGCCCTGCGCCGAGCGTAAGCTCACGCTGTGCACGCCTTACTTTAACCTGCCGGCCATTCTGGTGCGCAATCTGATCCAGCTGCTGCGTCAGGGCAAAGAGGTCGAAATCATCGTCGGCGATAAAACCGCCAACGATTTCTACATTCCGCCACACGAGCCGTTCAAGATTATCGGTGCGCTGCCCTATCTGTATGAAATCAACCTGCGTCGCTTCCTCAGCCGGTTGCAGTATTACGTTAATAACGGCCAGCTGACGGTACGTTTGTGGAAAGATGGCGACAACAGCTATCACCTGAAAGGCATCTGGGTTGATGACGAGTGGATGATGATCACCGGTAATAACCTCAATCCGCGCGCCTGGCGACTCGATCTGGAAAATGCGGTGCTGATTCACGATCCACTCAACCAGCTGGCAGAGCAGCGCGATAAGGAACTGGCGCTGATCCGTCAGCACACCACGGTGGTGAAACATTTCCGCGAGCTGGAGAGCATCTCTGATTATCCGGCAAAGGTGCGTAAGCTGATTCGCCGTCTGCGTCGCATCCGTATCGATCGCCTTATTAGCCGTCTGCTGTAGCCGATGCGTGCGCTCATCCTCTGTGCGGTATTACTGTGTAGCGGATGTGCGCATGTGGCGCAGGACAGCTGGACCGGCCAGGATAAAGCACAACACTTTTTCTCCTCTGCCGCTCTGGCTGCCGCTGGCAGTGAGATCTCTCAGCATCAACATCAGGGGCGCGGGCAAAATCTGCGCTTCGGCCTGCTCTTTTCGCTCAGCTTCGGCGTGGCCAAAGAAGCCTGGGACAGCCGCCCTGCCGGGAGCGGCTGGAGCTGGAAAGATCTCAGCTGGGATGTCGCCGGTGCGGCCAGCGGCATTGCCCTGTGGAACCTGAGCCAGTAATCACAGCGCAATCCCCTTGCCTTTGCGGTGCAGCATCAGCGATACCAGAAATGCCAGCGCGCCCATTGCCGAGACATACCAGAAGAAAGTGGTTTCGATGCCGTGCTTCTTCAGTAACAGCGCCACGTACTCGGCCGAACCGCCAAAGATAGCGTTAGCTACCGCATAGGAAAGCCCCACGCCGAGCGCCCGCACTTCCGGCGGGAACATCTCCGCTTTAAGGATGCCGCTGATGGCGGTGTAGAAACTGGTAATAATCAGCGCCAGCATCACCAGCACGAACGCCAGCCCGCTACTTTGCACATTCTGCAGCAACATCAAAATCGGCACGGTACAGATAGCCGCGCCAGCGCCGAAGATCATCATTGATGCCCGCCGGCCAATCTTATCTGATAGCGCGCCCACAATCGGCTGAATCAGCATGAATACCAGCAGCGCGCCGGTCATCAACGCACTGGCGCTACGCGCATCCATACCCGCCGTGTTCACCAGATATTTCTGCATGTAGGTTGTGAAGGTATAGAAGCTCAGCGATCCGCCGGCGGTAAAGCCAAGCACCATCAGGAAGGCGCGCGAGTGGTTACGCAGCAGGCCAAGAATGCTGCCGGCATCGCGATGTTCCCGGTGCTTTTTCTCGGAGGTTTCATTCAGTGAGCGACGCAACCACAGAGCGACCACGGCCAGAACCGCGCCAAGAAAGAACGGAATACGCCAGCCCCAGCTGCGCAGCGCTTCATCACTGAGGATTTGTTGCAGTACCACGACCGTCAGCACGGCTAACAGCTGACCGCCAATCAGGGTGACGTACTGGAACGACGCGTAGAAGCCTTTGCGCCCTTCCAGTGCCACCTCACTCATGTAGGTAGCACTGGTACCATATTCACCGCCCACCGATAAGCCCTGAAACATGCGCGCCAGCAACAAAATCACCGGTGCCGCAATGCCGATTTCGCCATAGCCGGGTAAACAGGCGATGACCAGCGAACCAAAACACATCATGCATACCGAGATCAGCATCGAACTTTTTCGGCCGTGACGGTCCGCGATGTAGCCGAATAGCCAGCCACCGATGGGGCGCATTAAGAAGCCCGCCGCAAACACGCCGGCCGTTTGCAGCAGCTGGGTAGTGGTGTCGCCGGCCGGGAAAAATACATGAGCAAAATAGAGCGAGAAGAACGAGTAGACGTAGAAATCAAACCATTCGACCAGATTGCCGGACGACGCGCCGACAATGGCCCAGATGCGTTGTTTACTGACGGCTGCCGCTTCCGGCTGGGCCGATTTTTGTTGTAAGTCTGTCATCTTTTACCTCATTTCCTTGCGAAGAACATCGCTAAAGCAATGAGTAAAGCATCTGAGGACGGCGCGGGGGGATTGGTGCCCGTTCAGGATGACAAAATGTGACAGAGCTGGAGTTTTAAGGAGAGATTTTGCAGAGGATTAAGTGGATTTGGCGATCGCCAGACGTAAAAAAGCCCCGGACTCTCGTCCGGGGCTTTTTTACTGGTTTGATGCCTGGCAGTTCCCTACTCTCGCATGGGGAGGCCCCACACTACCATCGGCGCTACGGCGTTTCACTTCTGAGTTCGG